>JALDAE010000003.1 GCA_022729335.1 Candidatus Nanoanaerosalina halalkaliphila | reverse complement strand
TTCATTATGTGCCTGAATCTGGGAAAGAAAAGCTTAGGCAATCCGTCGATTCCTCCCATATCGAAAATCAGTAGAAAAATTGATAGGCCAAACATCTTGTAAAACTTTCCTGATTTTTCCCTGGGAACAAAGAATGGAACGAGGATCCCTATTACGGATAAACCGAAGTTTGAATAAATCCACATCTCCCTCATCCGTGTGGCTTCTTCCTCATAATCCGTATACTCGAAGTAGGAATAAAAAGAGTCATGTTGAACCTTTGTATTGGAGATATTCGAACCCTGCAAATAACTCATTATCATGGCGTTTAGACCTATAATCACCATTAAACCAATTATCAAACCGGATAAACCCAGGTTGTACAGAGTTTTTTTATTGAGCTCTTTGTACTCGGTTACCAGGAGATAGATGGATACAATAGAAAATATAACAAGCGCCATGTGGTTTGTGAACGCCATCACGGCATAAGAGACACTGAACAATGCCCAAATTTTTCTTTCATTGCTTTCAATGGCCTTGTTTAGATTTCTTAGAACGTAAAAACCTATTGCAAAACCCACGATACTTGGATACATTCCATAAGTCATTATTTTCTTCAATAAACCCACGTTAAAAAATATTAATAGATATATCGTCCAGAACTTGCTTTTGTCATATTCAAAGTACTCTATAAAGAACTTGGTAGCGTTGTATGCGAGAAATATGTGGAAAACTCCTATCATAAAGTGAAAAGCTGTTTCTGTTGAAAATAAAAAAGAAGTAATGGATATCAACTGATGTGGTACCGGAGGATAACCACTGAGATCCAGGCCTCCAGATGCTTGTGTGTTTGTCAGGGCGAACCAGTTCTCTCTGTAAAGATCTCCTGTGTTCATGTGGAAAAATTTGTCAAAACTGTAAAAGTTAAGGCTCAGTAGTGATATGGCAACTATTATGGACACGAGAACAGCCAGTTTGTTTTTGTCGATATACTTTAAGTCCATAAAATCTAAAAAGAGAGATTAATTTTCAAGTTTAAATTTTTTTTGGATTCTGGTTAGGCATTAAGAGTTATTATCTCAGATTTGTCTTTTCTCTTCTGTTTTTAACTCCATAAACAATTAACTTCGAGTAAACTGATAGGTCAAAAATTTAAACAACTGATAACAAAGAAAGTTTATGGAGCTTCTCAAGCCGCTCAGAGATGAACTGGACGAGAACTATTCCCTGGTCACATCCACCGAGGAGATGATAAGAAAGGAGAGGGACATGTTACAGGGAGAATCCGACAAGAGAGTCGTGCTTTTAAAGCCTTACAATGATGTATGGCAATCTGTTGTTACCTCGGGAAACATCTCTGATTTTGAGGAGGCTTCCGACCTCGTTTCAAAAGCATATAGAAGGCTTTCAGAGCTATCGATGGTTATAGAAAAGTTCAACAGTTACGGCCCCAGTGTCATGTACTCTCCGGTACTGAAAAAGACCTCCGATAGCTATGGAAGGGAGAACCTTGTTGAGCTAATAAGAATGATATGTAATGAGGCCAAAACCCCTGTTTTCGAGGCCAAAAACGCTGTGGAAGATATCATAGATACTGAGTGCCCTGTTTGCGGTGTAAGGTTCGAGTCCAGGAGCGGACTGAAATCTCACATGACCCAGAAAAACGATGCAGAGCACCAGGCCATGAGGGACAGGGTGTTGTAGGTGCTTGATGGACTTATTCTGCAGGAGAGAGACGATCTTCTCAAATTTATACTTTCAATAATTGTTTTTGCAACCATTTTCACGCTTATATCGGTATATGCGGCCGAATGGATAATGCCATTCAGGGTCCAGGGAATAAACTTTGGAGGTATAGTGGCTGTTTTCTTTGCCACTCTTGCCCTAAGCTATCCTCTCACCGATTTTTTAAGGTCAAGGGATGAAAAAGAATTAAAACACAACTGGAAGGAATCAAACATTCTCTTCAGGCATTTTGAGGAACTAATGGTTTATCTGGGAATATTCGTAGCCACCACGATAGCTTTCGGTATCGCCACATACTTTATCAACGGAGATTTCTTCCAGGTCCAGGAACTAATCCTGGAAGGTATCAGGGGAGACATGGCGGTCACGGGAGACATAACGGCCTCGGCAGCGTTTTACAGTATACTGCTCAACAACCTGGGAGTTTTCGCCATGACTTTCGCAGTATCTTTTCTGATTGCCGGAGGAATGTCATTTGTGATAATATGGAACGCATCAGTTGTAGGGGTGCTTATTGGTAATCTTGCATCATCAATAGCTGAAATACCTATCCAGCTTCTGCCTTACATTGTTCATGGAACAGTTGAAATAGCAGCGTATGTCTTTGCCGGTTTTGCAGGTTATCTGCTTGCGTACCACATAGAACATTATTTCAAACATGGGACTCATACAGAGTGTTCCTTCTTGAAAATTCTGGGAGATTCAATCGTTCTGGTGGTCCTTGGAGTTATTTTCCTGGTTCTTGCCGCTATGCTGGAAACCGGTTACCCCGTATTAGCTTAGAAGAGAACAAACATTTTCTTTAAACTATCTCTCTGAAATAATCTATGGTCTTTCTCAGTCCTTCTTCAAGTTCTGTTTCTGGCTCCCATCCCAGTTTTTTCCTTGCTTTTGATATGTCGGGTTTCCTCTGCTCAGGATCGTCTTCGGGTAAATCTCTGTAAACAATGTCGGATTCTGGCTGAATTATATCTTTTATGATTTCAGCGAGTTCTATGATGCTTTTTTCATCGGGGTTACCAAGATTAAATATCTCCTCTGTTTTTGAATCCATGGCTCTTAGAAGTCCTGAAACCAGATCGTCCACATAGCAAAAGCTCCTGGTCTGCTTTCCGTCTCCATAAACAGTTATGGGATCTCCATTGAGCGCCTGTGTAACAAAGTTGCTTATGACTCTGCCATCGCCAGTTCTAAGTCTGGGTCCATAGGTATTGAAAATCCTGACGATCCTGTAATCAACAGGGTTTTTCTTTACATAGCTGGCTATTGCGGCCTCCCCGCATCTTTTACCCTCGTCATAACATGCTCTTGGACCGTTGGGGTTTACGTTTCCCCAGTAATCTTCCGGCTGAGGATGTATTTCGGGATCTCCGTACACTTCAGATGTGGACGTGAACATAAATTTGGCATCGTACCTATAAGCTATTTCAAGCATTTTAAGAGTTCCTTCGGTATTCGTCCTAATTGTATGAACTGGATGTTCCCTGTAATCTACTGGAGAAGCCCTAGAAGCCATATGTATGATGTAATCCGGATCAATATGAATCTCAAAATCTTCAAGGATATCGGTCTCGATCAGATTAAAATTTTCATGTTCTTTGAATTCTCTGATATTTTTTCTGGATGAAGAACAGAAATTATCGACAACAGTTACTTCGTGATTTCTGAGAAGTTCCTCTGTCAGGTGGCTTCCTATGAAACCACCTCCTCCCGTGATAAGTATTTCCATGTTTATCAATTAAATAATTGGAGTTCTTATTTTTTAATCTTCGTGCAGTCCTGTCCTCTGAGCTCTTTTTTTAGTTTGAGAGCTTCCACCGGAAACTTTGGAAAAACATCCCTGGTTCTTGTCTTTGACTCCGGTTTTTTGGTCCATTCCACAGGTATTTCCTTCACTTTATGGCCCTGATGACACATTCTGATAATGATTTCTGTGTCCCAGAACATATGTTCTGCCTTCATGTCATCTACAACATTTATGTAAGCCTCTTTTCTGAAACCTTTGAAGCCACACTGCAGATCACCAATATCAGTATCGAATAGAAGGTTCAAGAAACATGAGTAGGATTTCCTTACCATTGCCCGGTGAAACCTTGAATCCAGATCTGTTTCCTCGTGAAGCCTAGAACCTATAACAGCATCAAAACCATTATCAAGGTTTTCTAAAAGTTTTTCAAGGTATTCAAGATCTGTTGAAAGATCGGTGTCATAAAAAATAAGGTAATCTCCCTCAGCTTCCTTGAAACCTGTCTCTATAGCTTTTCCTTTTCCAAGCCTGTTTTCAAAGCTCAGGTGTTTTATTTCATCTTTTTCTCTGGATAATCTTTCTGTTATTTCTGGTGTTCTGTCTGTGCATCCATCGTCAACAGCTATTATTTCAAATTCATGTCCTAAATCCTTATGAGCTTCCAGCGATTTCTTTAAGCATTCTTCTATAAAGGTTTCTTCGTTGTACGAGGGAATTATGGTTGAAATTTTCACAAAGAAGTCTAGGGTTCTTAAAATTATAACATTTGATAATAATTTATTTTATCGTGGTTCCATGAAAAAAAATGTTCGTTACACCAAACTTCTGTTAACAGTATTTTTTATTTTCCTGTCGTTTTCGGCTCATGGCACCGAGATTTCGAATTGTGAAGATCTTACAAAGTTGGAGGAACATCCTGAGAGAGAGTTCCAAGTTACTGATAATATTTATTGTGAAGGAAACAGCTTCGAACCTATTGGATCGATTCAAAAACCATTTAAAGGATCTATCGATGGAGGTGGCCACATTATAGACGGCATATATGTTTCAGGCGAAGAAAAAGCAGGTATGTTTACTAAACTTGAAAATGCATCTGTAAAAGAATTAGGTCTCAGAGTTCACGTGGAATCAGGGGAGACAACAGGAGGTTTTGCTGCTATTTCTGAGAATACCACGTTTGAAGAGACATACACGATGTCAGAAATAACCAGAAAAGACAAAATTAGGGAAGAAACTGTTGCAGGAGGATTTGTGGGTAATTCAAGTAGAACAGAGTTCATTAACTCCTTTACAACAGGACAGATAATGGGTTTTGATGTTGCAGGTGGTTTTTCCGGAGTTTCTAAATCTTCAGTTATAGAAAAATCGTATTCCTCCATCAACAAGATCTATATAGGGTATGCTGGAGGGTTTATAGGCAGATCCAGCAAAGACACTGCTAATTTATCCTTTTTTTCGGGTGATATAAACTCCGAAAGAACGAAAGGTTTTACAGGGGAGGAATCAAAAGACATAGAGATTAAGGATTCTTTTTATTACATTGGAAATCGGAGAACAACACATGATTCGAACAATTCGGTCGATAACCCCGAATACTTTTACAATATGTCTAATTCTCCCATGAAACACTGGGGAAATCAATGGAGCGAGTTCTGCTCCTACGAATCCTATCAAAATCCAAACAAAGGATACCCCGCCCTTGAAATTTCCTTTATTTCGTCTCCAATGGAATGTATTGATTACGGGTTTAATAGATTTCCTGGTCCTTATCTTAAACCCTATGAACTATCAAAAGACCATTTAATAAATTTCAGGGATATGGATCCAGAATCAAGCAAAATTCCATTGCCAAACTTTCTAATTAGGTTTCTCGAGGTTGTTTTTTGGAGATGAGGATAAATACTGAAAACAAAAAGCTCTGGATCGGCATACTTTTGATTTTCCTGTTATTCATAACTTTGAGGTATTTACTGCCTTTTTTTGCGTTCAATGACCTCAATACTTGGGATATGACAGGACATTATGAGTCCGCTAAAACTCTCAGAAACCATCTTTTCCCTGAACCAATTGGGTGGAATTCAGGATACCTTTTAGGATTTCCCCAGAACCAGTTTTATCCTCCTTTATTTTCATATCTGGTTGCATTGCTCTCTTTTGGTATTGGTGCAGAAGCCGCGTTTAAACTAGTTGTGGGAGCCAGCATACTTTTATTCCCTGTTTCGGTACACTATTTTTTGAGGAAGAAAGGTTTTTCCAGTGCTATCTCTGTTTCTTCGTCTATTGGTATCTTCTTTTTCTCCAACCTGCTGCATGTATTTGATGGAGGAATTATAACTGTGTTTAGAGAGGGATTAGTTCCTCAGATGCTGGGGTTGACTTTACTTTTCTTCTTTTTTGGGGCTATCTATGGCAATAAAGGATTTGTTACTGTTTCACTCCTTTTTTCGGGAACCATACTTTCACATTTTGTGATAGGGTCCGTAGCTCTGATAGGATTCGTTGTTTTCAATGTTTTGAAAGACAAAGGAAGAGATTTCTTTTTGAAGACCTGTGGAACTACTTTTTTGCTGGTTTCTTTCTGGATTATTCCTTTTTTCTCCAAAATGAATTATTCACAAGCAAGTTTTCTTCCTTCATACATCGGCACGAGATGCCTCATAGTATTGTTGGTTTTAGGAGTTATAGCTTTTGGATTATCAATTTATAGGGGGAAAGATGGGTTTAATGAAGTCATGGTTGTTATTTTGAGCTTTTTTTCTGTTTTATCTCACAACTTAGGGTTCGAGATTCATGTTTTACGTATCGAATTTTTCATATTCCTTTTCATTGCTTTTTCAGTCATATCCCTGATAGATTTTTTGAGAAAAGAGCATCTAAATATTAAATTGTTTTTTATAGGTTTTTTGACCGTTGTTTCTATCATTTTGTCCCCGGGAATATATCCTCAAGGATCGGAAGACATTGGTTGGGAAACCGAGGAACTGCCTGGAGAGGAAAGAATAATGATTCAGACGAATCTTATCTCCCAGCCAAATCCTCAGTACATGTATCTACAGGCACCTTTGGATTTTGACAGGAAAAGCGTAAACGGGCTTTTTATAGAATCATCTAGGAACAGCAGATATATTTTCTCGTTTTTGAAAAATCTGGACAGGTCTCTCTGGAAGTGGTCCACAGGACTTGATCGCAGTTATGTACCGGACAAAGTAAGGGATCAAGAAGAAATCGAGGAAAAGATGAAGCTTTTCGGGATTGATACATATGTATCTTATTTTAGACCAAGGAACTTGGACTGGACATCTGATCGTGTAGTTGCCGAATGGGAGCACTCAAAAATGGATGATTATGAATTTGAATACAGAGCTTATAACCCTGTTAACACTTCTCTAGTTGAAACACTGGATTATGCTCCTGATTCAAGGAAAGAAGTAACAACTCAAGATATTGATAGGTGGTTTTATGAATTTGAAGATCATCAGACATTTGTTTTGAACACTGATAAAGAATTCAACAGCGGTGAAAACGCATCTGTTGATTTAAGATATGTTGATGAAAATCAAGAGAGGCTAGAGTTTTACGTTGATTCGGATGAAAAAGTTCCTGTACTTGTTAAGAAATCTTATTTTCCTAACTGGGAAGCCCGATCCGAAGGAGAGGAAATAGAGGTTTATCAGGTTGCACCCTCTCTTATATTGTTACATACACAGGGCGAAACAGTGCTGGAATACGGAAGAACGTTCTCGGATGTATTGGGCTACTTTTTTAGCATTACAGGAATCTTGTTAGTGATTTTCCTGATAATAACAAAAAATCGTTTAAATCATATTAAAGGGTCATAGTTCTTCTAAAATCTCTCTCACTATCTTTTCGGGATTTTTATCGGAGGTATCTATAACAACATCTGCATCCTTTCTCTGTTTTTCGATGTAATTGAAACCGTACATTTCTCCCCAATTTTCTACTTCTTCCCTCTGTCTTTTTCTTATAGTTTCTTTTACGTCTTTATAATCCATTTTATCTCTTTTTGAACTTCTTTTGGCCCTTGTTTCTATAGGAGCTGTCAGAAAAACAGTTAAATCTGCGTACTGATCTATCATGTATACGGATAGCTTTCCGTCAATCACCACTTCTCCTTTCCTGGCGACCTGTTTCTGCATCTCGTCTATGTCGTTATGAAACTCTTCGCTTGAAAGCTCCTCGTCCTCCCATCCCTTGAAAGCGGCCTCTGTTTCATTACCGCCTGCCTTGTTCTTCATGTACTGGCCTGGCGAGAAATATTTGATTTCGAGTTTTTCAGCCAGTTTTTTCGCTATTGTGGAGGTACCTGCTCCTGGAGGACCCGAAACAGCTATCACAGTCATTTTAATTCTCTTGGTTAGTTTGAGTTAAAAACTTTTCGTGTTTTTCACAAGAGGAACAACCATTTTAAATTCGGCATGTAATAAATAGTTGATTCAGATGAGAAGCACAAAAATTGTTGCCACTGTTGGACCGGCTTCGGATTCAGAGGAGAAACTCGAGGAGATATCCGATGCAGGTGTGGATGTCTTGAGGTTTAACTTTTCCCACGTGGACCATGAAACCCACGGAAAGATATTTGATCGTGTGAAGGAACTGGACCTGGATGTAGCTACGATGCTGGACACAAAAGGCCCCGAACACAGAACAGGAGAGATGGAAGATATAAAAGTTGAGAAGGGCGAAGAAATAAAGCTTGGAGGCGAAGGAGCCATACCTGTTCGATACGAAAGATTCTCCCAACATGTATCAGAGGGTGACAAAATCCTTTTGAACGACGGCAAAGTAGAGCTTGTAGTGCTTGATGTTTATGAGGGCACAGTTTTGTGCAACGTCGTGCATGGAGGCACAATCTCATCTGGAGATTCGATCAACGTTCCCGGTAAAGATATGGGGCTTAACGCACCCACCGAAAAAGATGTCAGGGATATCAGGTTCGGATGTGAGAAAGGCTACGATTTTGTCTCCGTATCTTTTGTAAAAAGTGCCGAGGATGTGAAAAACGTCAGGAAAATACTGGAGGAAAACGACTCCGACATGCAGGTGATCTCCAAGATAGAGCATTTCAAGGCTGTTGAAAATCTTGATGAGATAATCGAGGTTTCTGACGGAATCATGGTTGCCAGAGGCGATCTAGGCGTTGAGACACCTTCGACGCAGTTACCTCTTCTACAGAAAAAGATAATCAAAAAGTGCAACAGGAGAGGTAAACCGGTAATAACTGCCACACAGCTCCTTCAGTCCATGACGGAGAATCCCAGGGCAACAAGAGCAGAGACTTCAGATGTTGCAAACGCTGTACTGGACGGCACGGACGCAGTTATGCTTTCCGAGGAGACGGCGGTAGGCGATCACCCTGTCAGGAGTGTTGATTACATGTCAAAAGTTGTAGAAAAGGTTGAAGAAGAGGTTAAAAGTGACTTGGAACATATCGAGGGGGACATTGCTAATTCTATAACTGATTCTATCTGCAGAAGCGTATGGAAGTCTTCGGAAGAGATGGATGCGGAGATGATCATAGCTCATACGTCTTCGGGATACACAGCCAGAAACACGGCAAAGTTCAGGCCATCTGTACCTGTCCTGGCTTTCACGGATTCGAGATCAACAAGGAGGCAACTGAAACTTGTCTGGGGAGTTGAACCTGTTTACACGGAATATGAGGAACACTTTCAGGACATGATTATTGAAGCAGCCGAGAAAGCAGAAGAAATTGGTTATGTGGAAGAAAACGACCTTATAGTGTTCACTGCTGGTGTGCCCGAATCCGTTCCTGGTAACACGAACATCATGGAGATAAGAAGGCTTTCTGAGGTAAAAGAAGAGAAGGAAGAAAGAAATAAATAGCTTTCAGAGGCTTCTTAGCCTCTGTGCTTCTCCTCGGCTTCCGCTACCTTCAAAATAGTTTCTAGGGCAACGTCAGGAGATACTGATATAGCATCTATCTCTGACTTTACAAGGAACTCTGCGTAGCCCTCGTGTGTTGAAGGTGCGTCCCCGCAGATACCTACGTGCTTCTTGTGCTTGTGAGCCTTCCATATAAGCATCTGGACGCTTTCCTTGACTGCTGGATCTCTCTCATCGAAAAGATCCGAAAGTTTACTACTGTTTCTGTCAACTCCCAGCGTCATCTGGGTCAGGTCGTTCGTACCGATTGAGAACCCATCGAATACATTCGCGAATTCATCAGCTCTCAAAATGTTTGACGGGATCTCTGCCATGACGTAAACATCGAGATCTCCCTGGTCGAGACCGTAATCACGCATCTTCTGTCTTACACGCTCTCCTTCTTCAACTGTTCGGCAGAAAGGAACCATTATTGTCAGGTTGTCAAGCCCCAGTTCGTCTATACATCTTCTTAGGGCCTTGCACTCCAGCTCGAAAGCGTCGGAGAACTCTTCATCGTAGTACCTGGAAGCTCCTCTGAACCCAAGCATCGGATTTGCCTCGTCAGGTTCGTACTCCTCTCCACCTTCAAGGTCTGCGTACTCATCGGATTTGAAGTCGGAAAGCCTTACTACAACCTGTCTTGGGTGGAAAGCAGCCCCTATTTTTCCTATCCCTGATCTAAGGGCATCAACAAATTTTTCTTCTTCACCTTCTTCGATCAATTTCATAGGATGCTTCCCTACATGTGATGCAACTATGAACTCTTCTCTTGCAAGTCCAACTCCTTTTACAGGTAGCTGCGCAAGATGGAAAACCTTTCCTGGCTCCCCGATATTTATCTGGACATCGGTTTCGGTTTCAGGTATGTCATCTATGTGGTGTTCTTCAACCTCGTAGTCCAGTTCACCTTCCCATACACGTCCTGTGGACTGGGAACAGTCAACTGTTACGGGCTCACCATCTTTTATCTTTGAAGTTGCGTTTTCAGTACCAACGATTGCAGGAACTCCAAGTTCTCTTGAAACAATTGCTGCGTGGGATGTTGCTCCTCCCTTGTTTGTTATGATAGCTCCAGCAATTTTCATGATAGGCTCCCAGTCAGGATCAGTCATATCCGTGACCAGAACTTCTCCTTCCTCGAACCTGTCGATTTCCTTTGGGGATTCAAGTACGTGGGCCTTTCCACTACCAATTTTTGAGCCAATGGCCTGTCCTTCAAGCATAACCTTGGACTCTTCTTCAAGTATGTAGTCCCTTATTGTGCTATGGTCTTTCTCGCTCTGCACAGTCTCGGGCCTTGCCTGAACAATATATAACTCTTCTGTGTCTCCGTCCTTCAACCACTCAATGTCCATAGGCATCTCGTAATGGTCTTCAATTTTTTTACCGTACTTTGCCAGTTCTTTTGCTTCCTCGTCAGTTATTGAAAACTTTTCTCTTTCTTCGTGTGGAACTGTAACCTGCTTGTTCTCTTTTTCTTCATCGGGATCCTTGATGAGCTTTACCTTCTTTTCCCCGAGCTCTTTTTCGATAAGGCCGAGGTTTTTCTTGAACATTGTGAACTTGTCGGGATTGACGGTTCCTCCCACAACGTACTCTCCTAGGCCGTAGGAAGAGTTGATCACGATGGCGTTAGAGAAACCCGAGTCAGGGTCTATAGTGAACATCACACCTGCAGCAGCCTTGTCGGATCTCCCCATTTTCTGCACAACTGCAGAAAGCTTCACATCGAAGTGGCTGAAACCCTTGTCCTCTCTGTAAGATATTGCTCTGTTTGTAAACAGAGAAGCATAACAGTCTTTTATTCTTTTTATAACGCTTTCTTCACCTTCTACGTTTAGATAAGTGTCTTGCTGTCCTGCGAATGATGCTCCTGGAAGGTCTTCAGCTGTTGCGGATGAACGGACAGCCACGTTGGCATTTTCGGTATCCAGTCGATCTGAAAGCTCTCTGTATGTTTCTTTAAATGCTTCTTTTAATTCTTCAGGCATTTCAGCATCTTTAATAAGATTTCTTACTTTTTCACCTCTTTTCTGAAGGTCGTTGACGTCATCTATGTCAAGTTCCTCAAGTATTTCTTT
Organism: Candidatus Nanoanaerosalina halalkaliphila; assembly: GCA_022729335.1. GTDB lineage: Archaea > Nanohalarchaeota > Nanosalinia > Nanosalinales > Nanoanaerosalinaceae > Nanoanaerosalina > Nanoanaerosalina halalkaliphila. The sequence continues at coordinate 36,022 of JALDAE010000003.1, read as the reverse complement.
TATTTCGCTTTTTAATCCGGTTTCTTCAAGAAAAAGCTCGTATGCCTTGCTTGTTGTTGCAAAACCAGGCAAAACAGGCACATCTATATTGTTGGCTAGTTCTCCCAGGTTTGCGCTTTTACCACCGACCTTTGCAGTGTCGTTTTTGTCTATCTCATCGAAGAATAATGTGTACTCTACCATCTTTATCTACCCATGTATCTTTATTGTTGGAGCTGGTTTTTCAAACTATCAACACAGGTTCAAGAACTTTTGTTACGGATAGTTGACAACTTTTTGTAGCATTGAGGTCAGATGATGAACTCGGACAAGTGCTCGGGACTTTTGCTACAATCAAGTTGCAAAAAACTACTTTGTAATGTCTTCCTCCGTCAACTCTATGTTGTATTTCTCGGAGAAAGTATCGAAAGCTACATGGGTTATGGTCTTGTCCACCATGTTTGAATCGAGAAGGAAGTCCACCACAAAATTTCCGAGTGCATCCCTCTTCTTGAATTTAGCTATTGTCAGGATATCGGTGTCTCCGGTGATCTTATAGATGGCTGTAACGTTCTTGTGATTGTTAAGTTTTTCCTGTATCTCTTGAAGATGCTCTCCCTTCACAACAAGCTCTATAGCTGCTACAACATGATATCCAAGTTTTCTGTAATCAATGTCAGCTGTGTATCCCTTAATTATGCCTTTCTCCTCCATTTTCTCTACTCTGTTGATCACAGTTACGGCTGTTGAATCTACTTCTTTTGCGATTTCTCTGAATGATTTTCTGCCATCTTCCTGTAGTTTTGTTATTATCTTGCTGTCCAGCTCATCTATCTCGTAGTCTTCTACCATATTTTTTCACATTTGACAAATGTCCTTTACATTTTGGGAGAGTTTAACCTAATTACCTTAACAATTATTTAGGCACAATCCTTTTAAAAAGTTGGCCGGTTTTTCCACAATAAGGAGCCGGAAAGGGAAATATAAAATAGCTTTTGTGTCAAATGTGTAAGTATGTCTCTAGAGGAGGATCTCCAGAAAGCAAGGGAAAAACTTTCCAAGACACCGGTTAACAAGGCTACTGAGAAGGAAAGAGGCAGATTAAAGGCCAAGATCGCGAATATACAGGAAAAGATGGAGAAGAGACAGAAGGAGACGGGAGGAGGATATGAGGGCTACTCGGTGCAGAAAAAAGGAGATGCTACAGTTTCTCTTGTTGGTTATCCTTCGGTGGGCAAGTCAACACTTCTCAACAAGCTCACAAATGCTGACTCCGAGGTAGGGGACTACCACTTCACAACTCTTGATGTTGTTCCCGGAATGATGGAGTATAAAGGAGCTAACATCCAGCTGGTCGATGTACCAGGGTTAATAGGCGGTGCTGCAACTGACAAAGGCGGAGGAAAGCAAGTTATATCTGTTATAAGAAATTCTGACATGGTTGTTTTGATGTCGGATCCATCAAGACTTGATGGTTTCCAGAAGATGAACGATGAACTCTACAACTCGGGTATAAGGCTTGATGTGGAACCACCGAACATAAAAGTCGAGAAAAAAGGGAAGGGAGGTATCGACGTAAGATCCGCAGTTGATTTAACAAAAGTTGATGAAGAAACAGTCAAGGATGTTATGGAACAATGGGGTTATGTCAATGCATCAATAATAATCAGAGAGGACTGTGGTGTTGAGAGAGTTATCGACGCTCTTGCCAGGAACCGGAAGTACATGCCCTCTTTGAAAGTGGTCAACAAATCCGAAAAACTTTCCGAGGAAGAGAAAGAAGAGATAAGGGAGGAATTTGGTGATGTGGTGTTTGTATCGGCCAAGGAAAAGACAAACATGGAGGAGTTCAAGGAAAAGGTTTACGAGGGACTGAACTTCATGAGGATTTACATGAAGAAACCGGGGAAGGATCCTGACAGAGAGGAACCTCTAATAATAGAGAAAGGCTCAACAGTTGGAGAAGTCTGTGAAAAAGTCGGAGGAGAACTCGAGAGCAGGTTCAAGTACGCGAGGATATGGGGAGATTCGGCCAAGTTCGATGAACAAAAAGTAGGCGAGGATCACGTTCTGAAGGATGAAGACGTCGTTGAAATAAGGAAGAGGTAGATGTTTCAGGCATACTTTTTCTATGAATATAAGTTCCTGAAAAAACTCTTTACCTTTGGAGACTATGGATTTTTCTTAAATTAACATTTTTTATACACGAAACTTTATTTTAAACATGGAAGAAGAAATCCAGGTTCTGAAGGAGAGGATCGAAGATCTTTTTTCCGATTATGTGGAGATGGCGGGAGGCAAAAACTACAGGTACCACCACTCGATTTATGTTTCTAACATTGCTGAAAAACTGATCGAAAACCTCGAGGTAAATGCTGATCGTAAATGTGTGCTTGCAGGAGCACTACTCCATGATGTGGGAAGATCAAAGGATATTGAAGACGGATACCTTGATCCGATTGAATGTAACGAGGGTCATGGAGAAAGAGGGGTAGACCTTGTAGATGAGTTAGCAGGAGATCTTTTCTCGGATGAAATGATCGATAGACTGGAAGAAATAGTTAAGAACCACCACTCGAGTCCTGAAACTGTGGAGGGAAAGATTGTTCAAGACGCTGACCAGCTAGACTGGTATGGATTATTTGATCTGTGGAGGATGTTTCATTTTGCATGTCAGAACGAGAGATCGTTTGAAGAAAGCAAGGATTATTTCTGGGAACACGCAGTCCACAGGTTTGAGGACCAGCTTAACGAGTTCAACTTTGAACTAACAAAAAAATGGGCGGAATTCAGACTCCAAAGAATGAAAAATAATTTTAGGCGCCTATGCGATGAAATTGAAGCTGAAGACTTCAGTAAAGTGCTCTGAAAGCATAAAAAAGCTTGTTAAGTCCTTTTTCAACCCAGAACCTGTTTTTCACATCTTCTTCAGTTATCCTTACGGAATTTTCAAGATCTGATTCAAACTCCCTGTCCAGTTTTTCTACTGTTTCCTTCTTTCTTGTGAAGAGATTGATTTCCAGGTTTGTGAGAACTCCCTGGAAGTCGAGGTTAAGACTGCCGACTGTAGCCCATTCACTGTCAAAAACAGCTGTTTTTGAATGTATGAATGTGTCTCTGTATTCGTAAATGTCTATACCGTTCTTGAGAAGTTCTTCGTAAAGGTTTTTTGTTGCATGTCGGGCTATCCTTACTTCGGAGAAGTATTCAGGGACTATCAGCTTGACGTCCACCCCTCTTTCCACTGCACTGTATAATTGTTTCCTCACTATTTTTTGCGGTACGAAGTAGGACTGGGTTAGTTTGATACTGTCTTCCGCGTCTTTGATTCTTTTGGAGTATTCCTTGAGGATGCTGTCTTCGGTCTTTATGTTGCCTCCTTTTACAACAGTATCGGAGGTTTCTTCATCTATTTCTTTTTTTTGTAGCTCTTCCTCCTTTTGCATCACGTTCCAAGATTCTATGAATTTATTTCTTATCTTTTTTGCAGCTGAATCATTAACTTTGATATGAGTATCTTTTATGACCTCTTTTCGAGGTGTTTCGGGCTGATCTTCGGGTTCTAGATGCTTTTTATCTATGTTCATCCCTCCAATGTACGCTGTTTTCCCGTCAATTATCATTATCTTTCTGTGGTCTCTTAAAACCCACTTCCAGATACCTTTGTATAGCTTGACAGGGTTATAATGGATTAACTGAACACCTGAATTTCTCAAATAGTTTTTTACTCGCTCCGGGAATTTCCAGCTACCAAACCCATCTATTATTATCTTTACATCCACACCTCTATCTGCCGCTCTCTTTAACTCTTTGATAAATTTCTTGCCTGCTCTGTCCCACCTGACGATATAATATTCAAATAAGACCTCTTCTTCAGCATTCCTGATACTTTTTATCATGTTCGGGTAAAGAGAAGAACCGAACCTGAATACCCTGTCGCTTTTATCCTCTTTCAATGGTTTGCCTCCAACTTTAGTTTTTTTACGGATTTTTATACAGTTTAATATTTTTGATTACTTGCCTTTTTTGGATCGAACGTGTATAATAAAAGAGTTGAGGTCGATTTTATTAGGGTATGAAAGTACCTATATGTGAAGAATGTTTGGAAAACGAAGGAGAGCTATGCGAGGAATGCAAGGAAAAACAGGAAGAAGGAGAGTTTTCGGAGATTGCACTGGAAGTTTCAAGGTTTCTTTACAGTTTGAGCGGTCAGATTCCGACATTGCAAGACGTTGAACTGAAGAAAATAGAGAAAGCTACTGATGCAATAATAGTGGTTACTGCGAAAGGTGACGGTCCTAGAGTAGTTGGCAAAAACGGTGAAGTAGTAAAACAATTGGCAGAAGAATTTGAAAAATCAATCAGGGTAGTTGAAGATTCAGGAGAGCCAGAGGAAGTTATCAGAAATCTACTTGAGCCTGTAGAAGTTGCAAGCATTAATACAGTGTACAAGCCTGAAGGCAAAGAGAAAAAAGTAGTGGTTTCAGAAGAAGACGAGAGAAGAGTACCTATCAGTGAAGAAGAGTTCAAAGACATTGTCGAGGATCTTACAGGAGAAACATTCTCTCTAAGTTTTGAATAATTTCTTTCTTTTTTTATTTTAAATGCCTGAAACTCCGAGCAGAAGAGAAAGAGCCGCTGTTATAACACCTGCCAGGAGCATCTTTATAGAATAGCCTATTTTTGATTCTCTGGATATTTCTCCGAGAAACCCTCCAAATGTGATAAGCAATACTGCGGAAATAGCAATCGATGAGATATAGGCCATGTTCAACATTTCTATGATATTAAAATAAGCTAAAAAATAAGGAACCATAATTAAAAGTGCGCATAAAAGAGGAGAGGCGCCGTTAACTATTGCAATAAACGTTGACTGTTTTTTTACTTTTTTTTCATGTATCGAGTTCTCCATATCATGTACCATGCTTTTCTTGAGATCTTTCAGGTCGCCGGTTCTCTCTGCCTTTTCAGTTACATAAGCACCTGTCACTCCTGATACAAGCAAACCTATGGCAGTTCCCGCTCCTGAAGAAATTAAAATGAAAGGATCGGAGATTCTAGCAACAAAAGCTCCTACAGTAATACCCAAGATTGTAAGTATGCCATCAAAACCATTGAGAACAAAGTATCTTCTGGCTATCTTCCCGAACCTTATTTTTGAAAATTCTTCCAGGTCTTCAGGCATTTTTAATATTTTTCAGCCCTGTGGTGTCTTTACTTCATCTACTATACGTTTTCCGCATACCGCTTCGTCTATTGAATGGACGCTCCCGCCCAGTCTCTGGATCTGTTCCTTAATTTTTTTGAAATCAAGTTTTTCCCCAACCATCGTTATTTTTATGTTCGCCACTTTTTCGTCAAGCTCGTACAGAATACCGTTCACAGAATCGACTGAGTCCAGCTCCGAAAGCTTTTTTGTGAACTCAAGCAGAGATGGTTTGTGAGGTTTTAAAATGTCAAGTACCAGTCTTTTAGTTTCTGACATTTTATGTTACATCTGTCTTTTTATCCAGTCTTTTAATGTTTTTCTGTCTTTGTTATCTTTTTCTGCTTCAAGCAGCTTTTCAAGGTCCAGTTCGCTGTTTTTTACCTCTTCCTTGACTTCATCAACTGTCTTTTCAACGATTTCTGAATAATCAACGTCTTCTATCGAGACTTCATCTTTTTCTGGTACGAACTCATCACCTGTCTTGTACTCTTCAGGCTCAAAATCGCTTTTTTCCAGTTCTTTTTGAACTTTCAGTTCGTCATTCTCTATCCATACAATGAAGACACCTATTATCGCTATAAAAGCTCCAAACCCTCCTGTGAATAGGACCACAAGTGACTCGAAATGTGTTAGTCCTGTTGCCAGAAAGTTCTGTGTGTACCACCAGATTCCCCCGGCTATCATGAGAAGACCAATAAATATTTTGAATTGTGGTTTCATGATTATCTAGTGATATATTACGTGATGGATTTATTTAACTGTTACTTATTGACCGCATAAAAAGAAATAAAGAAAAAGGTAAGACCACTAGTCGTGGTCCTCGAACATATCGTCCTGAGTCTTGTCGTTTTTTCTGATATACTTCATGAGCATGGCAACGTGCTCTTTCTCTTCGTCCCTGTTGTGTTCCAGAATCTCCTTGAGTTCCTCGTCCTCGGTAACCTCGATCCTTTCCTGGTACCAGTTCACTGCCTCGATTTCCTCTATGAGAGACTGCCTCGCTCTTTCCAGTGTTAAAGTTTCTTCGGACAGATTTTCCCTACCTTCGTGTTCTCCAGTCATATTTTATATCACCAAATCCTCCTTTTGAATTGAACATAAAAAACCTTTGCCTCACCGATTTCTTTTTAAAGATTTGTCTCGTTTTTTGGTATGCACCTTTCGATGTGGGAGTTAATTCCTGAAGGAAGAGGCATTAAGTTGCGAGGTGAAAAAATATGAGTTTTTACAAATACGCAAGAGAACAGTTCAGAAATCCTGCCCCACAGATGGAAGAAGTATGGAGGCAGAGACTAAAGAAGTGGAGAAAACAGGATAGAATGGAGAGGATCGAAAATCCTACAAGGATTGCAAAGGCACGTTCTCTCGGTTATAAGGCCAAACCAGGAGTAATTCTTGTAAGAGGTCGTATCCGAAGAGGAGGCCGTAAGAGAAGGCATATTGGAAAGGGCCGGAGACCCAAGAGAGCGGGCAGGAACAGGTTCACTCCAAAAAAGAACCTTATGCAGATAATGGAGGAACGTGTTACAAGAAAGTATCCTAATCTGGTCGTTATGAATTCATACCCTGTTGCTAAGGACGCACAGTACAAGTGGTTCGAGCACATCCTTCTGGATCCGGAACATCCATCCGTAAAGAACGACAAGGAGTACTCGAAGATTATCGATCAGAGCGGAAGAGCTCGCAGAGGAAAGACATCAGCCGGAAAGAAGGCCAGAGGATTGAGAAATAAAGGAAAGGGCGCAGAAAAGGCAAGGCCTTCGAACCGCTCGAACAACAGGCAGGCTAATTAGAGCCGGCCTGGAACTCTTTCATCTCTTTTTTTAGTTCTTCTTTAGCTTCTTTTTTGCTTTCAAAGAATTCCTGTCTTTTTCTAAGCTGCATACCAAACTCTTTTTCTTTTGCAATAAAGAAAATCTTGTAGCCTCCCTCTACCTGCTTCATGGAGGCTTCACCTTCTAGACTACCCGTGTTCAGTTCCCATTTATGCCTTTTCTTTTTGTCCCACATCTCGCCTTATTCCAGGGCAGCCCTGTCTATGTCTCTTGCAAGTTTGTCGATGTCTTCCTCCATAGATCTGAGATGTTTTATGATTCTTTCTTTTTCTTTTAGGATATATTCTATATTTTCAAACTTTTTAGCCGCTCTGTCTAAATCAGATTTTTCTATATAGGCGTTTTCAGTTTTTACCATGTTTTCAGCTATCTCTCTAGCAATATTTTCAAGTAAAAGGTTCAGACCAAAGTAAACTGATTTTCTTACGTACTGTCCTTCCTTTGTGTTTTCTCTTACAAGTTCTACAATTCTTGCGTGAGGTACTAGAAGATCTTTCTTTTCCATATCGTCAGGTACTTCTACCATATTTTTTCACCAGATACAATGATATTGGAAGTGGAAGTATTTTAATTGTTTTGATTGGCACTAGTTTTTTTCTGGAAAGTTATCTGTTTGATTTATTTGTAATCTTTTTCAAGAAAAGGTTATGGAAAGGTTTAAGTTGGTGGATGTTAATTATTTTTTATGGACGAACTTATAAAGAACGCGGAGCTAGAACTTTCTGAAGAAGATGAAGAAGAATCTGAAGCTCCTGAAAGAACAGAAGAAGAGACTCAAAAAAGTGATATATCCGATAATAAAATTTCAGATGACGATGGATCTAATGAAAAAGTTCATGAATCTCAAGAAGATGATAAAGAGGAAAAAATAGATATTCTTATCGATGCCGGATCCGAGGACGATGAAACTTACGAAGAGAAAGACGAGAGTATCGAGGAAGAATCAGAAAGTATTATTGAAGAAATTAACATTGGTGGAGATAATTCGGGGAGCGGAGAACCCAAAAAAGATTCCATGGATAAAGATTCAGGAAACAAAAAAGAAACTGTAACATCTAGTTCGGAAGATAAAGATATCTCCGATAGCAGAGACAACATGAAAAAGGCTTTGAATCAGGATCAAGGGGAGACAGCTCGAGAGAGATTTGAAAAGATTAAAGAAAAGGCAAAGGATGAATTTTTGAAGAAAGAAAAGAAAAAGAAGAGGGAGGACAACGAGGCAAAGGTGAGTGATGACCTTTACGGAGATTCAGGAGATGAGGACAAGAAATCAAGCGATAAAAAAGATGAGGAAGATTTTGACAGTCTGAAAGAAAAATACGATAGTTATGGCGAAGGCCGAATAGTTCACTGATTAACTAATCTTTTCAAGTTCGGGAAACTCCATGACACCTGCTTCTCTATCTATACCTATAGCTTTCATACTCATAACACCTTTATCTTTTAAATAAGGTGTTAATAACTGGTTTCTCGGTATCGAGTTAATGCTTGTGCCGGAAGCTATTTCGGAATAAGCCGGTAAAACAACGGTTTTGACGCCGTTCTTCTCACCGTATAGAAAACACGGGATTTTCTCCTTTACACCTGCATCATCCTTTAATTCCAGGGCAGGATGCTCGTGTCCCAGAACAAGATAATCGGTATCTTCTCCTATCTCAACTTCTTCGTGTCCGTGAACAATCAGAAATCCTCTTTCTCTCAGTTCGTCCCTGACCTCTATGTTTTTGAAATCCTCTGCCCTGTGTTCTACCGCCGAGTCGTGGTTACCCTTGACAACCGTCACTTTTTCGAATACCATGGAAACCTTCCTGAGGAATTTTTCTACTTCTTCTTTTTCCTTGCTGTGTCTACCGGTGAAAGAGTGTTTGAGATCTCCGTTGATTATCAGGTTGCTCATTCCGGAGAGTTCTTTTGCTTCGCCCAGCTCTTCCAAAATGTTCTGGGTCTGTACCTTGGGCATCAGAATACCTGAAGAGGTCTGAACAATCTCTATCCCCACGTGAAGATCCGATAGTATCAGCGAATCCAGTTCCTCCGCTGCAAGGAGTGGAAGGGAGTCGACGGTTTCAAATTTTTCGAATATTTCCATGGCTATTACACTTCTTAATAAAACCATTTTTTAAAAAATCTACAGAAGAATGGGGAGTCCCAGTGTAAGCAGGAACAGTGCTAGAGTGACGTATGAAATGTATTTTGGAAGGTTCTCCCACTCCGGTTTGTATTCATTGATTATTTCAGAGATCATCCATCCCCCGTCAAGCGGTATCATCGGTAAAAGATTTGCGATAGCCACGCCGGAGTGAATTATTACTAGGAACATCAACAGCTGTAATATGTACACTGCCACAGGTTCGATAGTTGCATATCTTTCTTTTACATTTCTTTCCTCGGCAATAGATATTCCGATATATCCACTGGGTTCATGTTCTTCTTCCAATCGTCTAATTTCCTCTTCTGGTCTATCCTCCATCACTCCCTGTTCCTGTAGCCACTCCCATCTGGCTATTTTTGTCTGAGGGTTATCATCGAGGAAAAGATCCTGGAAAGACATGTATCTTTCATAAACTCCAGGGAAATTTCTCTCAAGTTTAATAAACAATTTATCCAAGACTGCAGGGTCATATGTCATATTCTCGGCTGGAGAAACGTCCATTGTTATGTTTTTCTCAAATTCTGACTCGTTGTATCTGCCCGCTATCGTGATTGTTTCGTTAGCTTTCAGTCCCTGTGTTGCTTCCTGAAAGTCCATAAGGTGTTCAACTCTTTTGCCTCCTATGTTGTTGATTATCATATCTTCCCGTAAACCCTGTTCCATTGCAGGAGTCTCATTACCTACCTGAGCAATTCTTATACCTTCGTGTTCATAAAAACCTCTTAACTCCGCCTGTCCTGTTGTAGTAGGGGCGACTGCGAAAATTAAAAGGCCGACAACAACTGCGAAACAAAGGTTGGACCAGCTACCTGCTGCCAGCACTCTCAGCTTCGACATCACAGGTCCATCTCCCCATGGATTTGTTGTTCCGTCATCTTCTTCATCTTCTTGTTCGCCATCGTCTTCCTTGTCCTCGGGAAGCATCTCCTCTCCCTCTGGTTCCACGAAGGCTCCCGGCAGTATAACAAGAAGCAGCCAGCCAACTGATTTTATTTTGAAACCTTCATTGGCTCCTACAACTCCGTGCATCATTTCATGGATAACCATCACGGTAGCAACTCCGATTATCCAGTACCAGAAAGGTATGAAAAATACTCCGGGCGCCATCGAAGGTGTCTGAGATACAGTAGGCAATACAAGGCCTATGGCAGGGTCAATACCTGCTTCAACAAGAGATCTCAAAACATTGTAACCAAGGAAAAGAAAACCTACCACAGTTATAACCAGTGAAAGATACACTCCGATAGTAGAATATATTTTCCAGATCTTGGAATGCCTGTTGGCAACTTTCTTGATAAATTCGATACCTTTCCTGGTTCTCCTCACAATCAGGACAGAATGCCTCTCTATGTTTTCCCGGTCCCTCCAGATTATTATGGCGATTATCGCCACAAATATTATGATACTCGCGATCCGAGGGGTCAGACTTTCCAAAAACATCTATCTTTTCTTGTTTTTCTAAGGTATAAAAAGGTGTTTCATAAGGATTAAGGAATTTAAAACCAATTTTTCCTTATTTAAAGTTTTTAACTGTTTGACTACAATGGAAATTTCATGGAGCAGCCAATTTTCTGGTCGGATCAGATAGCATTCGGAGTATCGAAAAAATTTGAAGAAAGAGAAACCCATACATGTGCTGCAGGAGTTTCTCCATCAGGTCTTGTTCACGGAGGACACCTGAGAGAAGTTCTGACAGTTGATTTTGTTGTCAAGTCTCTGGAAAGCAGAGGTGAAGATTCCAGGTTTATCTATTCATGGGATGACTACGACAGGTTCAGAAAGGTCCCTGATAATGTGCCGGATGAATTCGAGGAGTACATCGGACTGCCTCTTTCGAAAGTTCCTGATCCATGGGAATGCCACGATTCCTATGCAGAACATTTTGAAAAAAAGTTTGAAGAATCTGTCGAAGACCTTCATCTCGACATAGAGTTCATCAGGCAGTCGGAGATGTTTGAAAACTCCGAATACGCCGATCTGATAAAGAAGGCCATGAATAACCGCGAGGAAATAAAAGAGATACTTGACCGGTACAGGGAAGAACCCCTGGAAGAAAACTGGATGCCTCTTAGGGTTTACTGTAGAGAATGCGAAAAAGATTTCACCGAGATACTTGATTACAACGGCCAGTACGGTGTAAAATATAGATGTAACAACTGTGGTAACGAGGAAAAAATAAATTTCAAAAAGAATGACTCTGTCAAGCCTCCATGGAGAGTTGACTGGCCTATGAGGTGGTTTTACGAACAGGTCTCTTTTGAACCGGGAGGCAAGGAGCACTCCGTCGAGGGCGGATCAAGGACCACGGGTAAGGAGATAGTTAAGGAGATTTACGGGGAGGAACCGCCTGTATACCAGATGTACGATTTTGTGACAACCTCTTCCGGAAAGAAGATTTCGAGCAGCAGTGGAGAAAACATATTCACGGTTGACGATCTCAAGGAAATTTACACACCTGAAATGATCAGGTTTCTGTTCACGGAGACCAAACCAAACAAGGAGTTTGTGATACCTTTCAAGGAGAACGTTATTCAGCGGTACTCGAAGTTCGACAGGATAGAGGATGTTTACTTTAACCCCGAGAAAGAGGAGGACGAGAAAAACAGGGAGCATCTGAAAAGAGTTTACGAACTTGCAATGGTCGATATACCTGATGAACAACCTGAGAGACCGCCTTTCGACCACCTTTCCCTTCTTACGCAGACAAGATCAAGGGATGAGTGGGATGAGAGCTGTATTGAATCCCTGAAAAAAACAGGACATATATCGGAAAACCTTTCGGAAGAACAAAAAGATCTGATACTTGAAAGGATGGAGAAAGCCTTCAAGTGGGCAAGAAAGTATGCTCCGGAGAAATACGTCTACGAATTACACGATGAAATACCTGAGGAAGTTAAAAATTCAATTTCTGAAGAAGAAAGAGATGCGATGCTGAAGATAGCCGAAATTCTAAGGGAAAAAGAGTTCGAGGACAGTTCTGAACTGGATACGGAGCTTTTCGATGTAAAAGACGAGTCCGAGGTTTCGACCGGCGAATTCTTCACAGCGGCCTACAGGTGTTTGCTTGACAGGGAGAAAGGCCCCAGGCTTTCAAACTTCATCATGGGAGTTGGAGAAGACAGGGTGGCCTCAATACTGGAGTCTCTGGAATGAAAAACAAGTATTTCGCACTCAAGTTAAGTGCCTTGATGGTCTTCATATATATGGTGCAGCTAATAGCACCAGAAATAACCTCTTTGCTTGCATTTAGAGCGGCAGAGTTCCCCAATAACTTCTGGACCATGGTCACTTCTTTCTTCATTCACTCAACCACGGATTACATGCATATAATAAACAACCTTTTCTTCCTGGCGATTTTTGGAACCGTTCTTGAGCACTACATGGGTTCAAAAGATTTCCTGATATTCTTTCTCTGTGCAGGTCTTTTTGCAAACCTTTCGGCGTTTTACTTTTACCCTGAGTCCCTTGTCCTGGGAGTTTCTGGTGCTGTTTCGGGTATAATTGCGTTCCTGGCTGTTTTGAAGCCTAACAAGATAGGTATTTTTTGGGGAGCTCCTCTTCCCATGTGGCTTGTCGGTGTTATGTGGATACTGACCAATTTCCTTGCTATGGGAGGGGATGCTGGTGTGGCTTACGAGGCTCATCTGTTTGGTTTAGGCTTTGGAGGTGTAATTGGAGGTTTCTACAGAAAATCAGAGGGAGGAAAAGATGTTGAGGAGAAGGAAGAGTTCGAGATATCCGAGGAGGATATCAGAAGGTGGGAGGAGAAGTATATGACCTAGTCCTCCAGCCAGCCCTCTATCTCTACTTCGTCATCTGATTCGTTCTCCTGACCTTGTCTTCTTGAATCTCTTTTGTTCCTTCTTTCCTTTCTCCTTTTCTTCCTCTTCTCTCTTTTCTTCTTTCTTTTTTTCCTGGCTTTCTCAGGATTCCTTTTTCTCTTTCTTCCAGATTCCTTTCTCCTTTTCCTCTCTTTTTTCTCCTTGCCGGCAGCCTGTGTGTTTTCCTGTTGTTTTTGATTCGCCTGTTCAGAAATTTCGTCTATGTATTTCTCTATGTTTATACCTTCCTCTTTCAGAGCCTTTGCATGCTTCTCTATCAAAGAGTCAACTATCTGTAAAAGCCTGCCAAGCTCGTTTCTTTCGTTAATGAGTGATTCAAGAGCTCCCTTGTGGTAACCTATCTTTTCTTTTTCTTCCATGTTATCACAGAAAAAAGTTGGTCTGTATGTAAATAAAAGGTGGGTTTTCCCAGTATACAGTTCTTAATGCTGGAACAGGTTATCGGTCTGCTTTGTCTGTATCTGCCAAAGCTTGTGGTAATAACCCTGTCTGTCCAGAAGTTCCTGGTGCGTTCCGGATTCTTTGATCTCGCCGTCTTTTAGAGCTATTATCTTGTCAGCTATTCTTGCTGTACTTAGATCATGGGCGATTATCAATGAAGTTCTGTTTTCTATGAGGTTTTCGATCGCTTCCTGTATTTTTAGCTCGGTGATGGCATCCACGTTGCTTGTGGCCTCGTCAAGAACAAGGATGGGTGCATCCTTGAGTATCGCCCTGGCTATTGATATCCTCTGTTTCTGACCTCCACTGAGTTTGACACCGTCTTCTCCTACAATTGTGTCGTAACCGTTCTCCAATTTTTGTATGAATCCGTCGGCTGCAGCTAGCTTTGCTGCCTCTTTTATTTCTTCCTCTGTTGCTTCGGGATTTCCGTATCCTATGTTTTTCTCCACCGTGTCGTTGAAAAGGAAGGTGTCCTGTGAGACTATGCTTATTGATTTTCTCAGATCTCCAAGTTTTATGTCTCTGATGTCGTGTCCGTCGATGGTTATGTTTCCCTGGTCAGGGTCGTAGAATCTCATCAATAGCTTCGTAAGTGTGCTCTTTCCTGAACCGCTTTCTCCCACAAGCGCCACGTTTTCCATCGAGTTTATGGTTATGTTTATGTTTTTGAGGGCTTTTGACTCTTCTTCGGGTTCGTACTTGAAGCTTATGTCGTTGAATTTTATTTCTCCTTTGACTTCTTCCAGCTCCACTGTTCCCTCGTCCTTTATATCGATCGGTTCCTCCAGCACGCCAAATACTCTTGCCGCGGATGCCGCTGATCTCTGGTACGAGTTGCTCAGCCATCCAAGCATTTTTGCAGGTGTGTAGAACTTCCAGATGTATCCGTTGAACGCCACCAGGATACCAAGCGATATAGTTCCTTCTATAACCTGCTGACCTCCGAAAAAGATTATCATCACTGATCCAAGAGATATTATGAAGGATAGAACAGGGAAGAACTTGGTCCACATGTCGATCGATTCCTTGTTGGTGGTCCTGTACTTGTCGCTCACATCCTCAACGTTTTTCTGCTCGTGTCCCTCTCTTGTGAATCCCTTTATGACCGTTATGCCTGATATGTTTTCATCTAGCTTTGAATTAACGTCACTTACGGATTTTCGTACCTGATCCCACTTTGGCCTGATCCTGTGGGCAAACTTGTATGTCATGAACCCTATGACAGGTATTGGCCAGAAAGCTATCAATGCAAGCCTCCAGTTCATCCAGAAAAGTATGGCCCCTATCAATACAAACATTATCACGTTTCTGAATATGTCTCTGAGTGTGTGCGACAGAAATCTTTCGAGCCTGTTCGTGTCGTTCGAGAGCTTTGACATCATCTTTCCAGTAGTGTTCCTGTTGAAAAAACCCAGAGATAACTTCTGCAGGTGCTGGTAGGTTTCGACTCTGAGCCTGTATACCGTGTCCTGGGTGAACTTGAAAAGGTAGTTGTTCTGTACATAGTCTGCAACCGATCTGATAGCGTAGACAATCACCAGTGAAGCTCCAAGAGTGTAAAGCAGTTGGGTATCTCCAGGGGCTATAGCATGGTCTATGGCCAACGAAACAATGTAAGGAGGCATAAGATCAAAAACAACGGATATCAAAGCGGCTAAGAAACCTATGAATGCTTTTTTCTTGTACTTCATCGAGTAGACAAGCAGCTTCTTTATGGGGCTTTCAATCCTATCGGCCTGCTCGCTGAGGGTTTTGTCCTCGTCATCCATGACGTTACTATTTTCCGGACAAACCTTTTTAATAGGTGGCTATTATATAGTGTTTTCTGATTTGGAAGGCCGTATTTAAATATAGGTCTGTAATTTTTTTCCATGGATGTACTCGTAACCGGGGGCGCACACGGCATAGGCCGGTCAACGGCGAAAAAACTGGAGGAAGAAGGACACAGTGTTACTGTTGTCGATATCGATGAGGAAGGTTTGGAGGAGGTTCCAAGAGGTATCGAAACTTTTGTCTTGGACGTGAGGCGGGAAGATGATGTGGAAAAGTTTTTGTCCGAAAGAGAGTTTGACGTAGTTGTCAACAACGCCGGTTTCCAGAAACAGGGAGCCCTGGAGGACATGGATTCAGAGTCCTTTGAAAGACACTTTGAGACCAATGTTTTTGGAGCCGCCAACATCATAAGACATTCCATGGATTTTTTGAAAGATAATGATGGCAGAATAGTTAATGTAGGCTCTGTAGCAGGTTTTTTACCTCTTCCCTTTATGTCGGGTTACTGTAGCTCAAAGTATGCTCTGAGAGGATTGACGCAGAGTTTAAGAGTAGAGCTGAGAGGTTTTGATGTTGATGTTGTACTTGTGGAGCCTGGCGAGGTTTCAACAGGGTTCAATGAGGAGGGCGTTAGAGGTATCAATGATTATCTGGAGGATAGCGATTTCGAAGATGTTTACAGGCGTAAACTCGATCAGATAGAAGATATGGGAGGAATAAGCCCGGATAAAGCTGGCAATACTGTTTTAAAGGCCGTCACTGACGTTAATCCAGATAGGGTTTACAGGGTGCCTTTTTCATCCAGTTTTTATGCTTTCCTGGAAAGCATCTCACCCGAATGTTTGAAGGAGTTTCTTGTCGGTCGCAGGGAAGGACTCTGAAGGTTTTTCAAAAGAAAAAATCAGATTTATAAATGTAAACTGTGTCTTTTTTTGGTACGTGCCGGGGTAGCTTAGTAGGTAGAGCGCCGCGCTGTTAACGCGGTGGTCGCAGGTTCGAGCCCTGCCCCCGGCGCTGAACATCTTTTTCGGTTCTTGAAAAACTAAATCAGTATTTGTTACTAAATTGTAGTTACAGGCTCTCTCCGATAGTTTTTAAATACTTGTTGTTTTATTATTGTACAATAACGATACTTGATCTTGTTAGGTTCAGGTATGTCCCGGGGGGCCCAAAAATGCAAAAAATTACTAATCCTAAAAGTACGAAATTATTGAAACTTCTTACAACTTTCACAATAATAATGTTTCTGACTGGAGTAGGAATATCTGCCCAGTTCGACATAGAGGATGTTAATCCTTTAGATGATGATGTTGCTGAAGGAGAGATATTAGAAGTTGAATTAACAGTTTATAACTCTGGAGATGAGGGTACTGATACCGTTGAATTACATGTATTTGGAGAAAAACAAGACTCGATCGAAATAGATTTAGATGAAGACGATGAAGAGACAGTGAACTTATCATATGATTCAGGAGTAGGTGATGCCACCCGGTTAAAGATCACGGGATCAACTTCCTGGGACAAATCTGAAGAACTTGCCAACCTGGCTCCTGTCTTCGAGTACGATGAAGGCATGAACCTTGTTTCTTTCCCCAGCAAACAGGGAACATACGATCCGGGAGAACTTCTGGAAGATGCTGAAAACGTTGAATCCCTCTGGAGTTATGAGGACGGCCAGTGGAAAAGTTACAGTACAGCGGAAGGACATCAATCGGATCTTCAGTCAGTAGAAGGTGGAAAAGGTTATGTCATGTTCGCATCTGATGATGGTGTTTTCTCGGCTGATGTTGTTCAGGCCGACGAGGCCATGTATCCTTCAGGTGTCTCGATGGATAAGGACAGATGGAACCTTGTTGGGCACTACTATATGTCCATAGAGGAAACCCCTGTTGCGGCAGGACTGGAACATGTTGAACAGATACTTGAGCTTGACGGCAATGAATTTGTACCTGCGGATTCGATGAGACCTGGAAAAGGTTACTATGTGGATACATCGGAAGATTTCAACTATGTCGCTGATTTCGAAAAAGGATGGCTAGAAATAATCGATTTCAATGCTCCTTCAGAGTACGAGCAGGGAGAAGAAGTAGATATCCAGGCTGAACTGCAGAACACTGCAGGAGGAAGTATGACAGATTATGTTAATTTCAGGGTGCTGGATATCAACGGGAATGAAGTAATAAAGGAAGAGTATCGAGAGGTTGATTTTGAAGGAGATGAGACCGGTTGGGAAAGCTTCGAGTTTGACTCCGGAGATTATCCCGAGACCGGAGACTTTTACGTTATTGTTGCAACAAGTGCAGATCACCAAGTGGATTACGTGACTGTTGAACAGGTCCTGGATAGTTTCAGTGTTGAAGAATCCGAGTTTGCAAGAGGAGAACCGTTCGAAATCGAAATAAAAGATGCGATGGACAAGGCAGGACTGGTTTACAACGGATCGGTGGACATCGAAATCACAACACAGGATATTGAAGGATACGATGAACCTACCAAGTTAGAAGATGTCGTTCTTGAAAACGGAGAAGCCGAGGTAGAGGTCCTGAACGAGACAGAAAACCTGGTTGATGGGGATTACATGCTTGAAGCAACCATCGATGAGATAACAGAAAACTTTGAAGTGTCTGTGGCCAAACATCCTTCGGAGATACTCGATGACTTTTCAGTTGAAGACCTCTCTATAGAACAGGGAGACGAACTGAGAATAGACTTTTCAAATGCAACAGATCTTGAAGGAGAGAATTTTGAGGGAAAGGTCGACATGAAAGTTATGACTTCTGAACTCGAGGGCTTTGAATCCGACACCACACTTAACCAGGTTGACTTTTCCGAGGATAACGGAGAAGCAGGAGAGGCGTTGGATGAATCAGTGAGAAAAGATACCACGGGTCTTTCCGGCCAGGTCAGGGATATCGATGTCGAGGCCGAGAACGATGTGCACGATGCAAACGACACATTCGAATTAACTGTTGAACAGGTCCTTGAGGATTTCGAAGTCGAGGACTCAACAATCATGCAGGGAGAAAACCTTTACGTGAATCTGACAGATGCAAAAGACATGGCAGGCGAGAACTTCTCTGAGACTTCATACATAGAGTTCTCGACAGACGACCTTGAAGGACACGAAAACGACAGAGCTATAAACGTCGACTTCAGTGAAGAAGGCAGGGCAGAATACGTTGATCTTGAAATCGATGCTCCTGAAGAACTGAAGGGCCAGGAAACAGAGCTGAAAGCAGAACACGGAGATATAGAGAGGTACTTCTTTGTAACGGTCGAACAGGTACTGGAAAACTTTGACGTTAAAGATGTATCAATCGACGTGGATCAACCTCTCGAGATAGAGGCGGAGAACGCAACGGATATAACAGGAGAGGTCTATGATTCCGAAACAGATTACCTGCTCGAGGTAACTACAGGAGATCTACAAGGATTCGAAGAGGACAACAATGTTTCAATAGTATTTGAAGACGGAGAATCCGAATTAAAAGAGCTTATGAACGATACAGAAACTGACTACCTTTCGGCACAGGTAGAGAGCCTTACAGGAGAAATAAAATCTGACAGAGTTCTTGAAGGACATGTAGAGACAGATTTCGAAGTTAACATAACCGCAGGAACTCCTGAAGACATATCAGTGGAACCTGAACACGATTCGGCAACCGCAGACGGCGAAGAAACACTTGAATACACCGTTGAAGTAACGGATGTTGCAGGAAACCCTGTTTCGGATGTTGAAGTTGAGATAGATGACAACGGAACAGATGTCTCGTACGACGAAACAATCGAGACAGGTGAAGACGGTGAAGCAGTTCTACAGGCAAGCTCGACAGTTTCCCAGCAAAACGTGGAATTCGACTTCGAGGAACAGATAAACGATAATTATGTGAACGCAACAGGAACATTCGAACCCGGAACTCCAAACAGCATAAAGGTCCAGAAAGAACCCGATGGAACCCAGACAGCAGGAGAGGTCATAACAGGAGAACCCGATGTTCTTGTAACCGACGAACACGACAACCCGGTTCCAGAAGTGGAGGTACAGGTCGAAGCAGGATGGGACGGAGGACCCATAACGGACGGCAACACAACCGTTGAGACCGACGAAAAAGGCATATCGATTTTTGATGATCTTGTTATAGAGAACGCTGGAAGACACCTTTTGTACTTCTTTAATGATGAGTACGATATCGGTGACTCGTCCGGACAGGATAAGGCTCACAAGGCAAGCACCTCAACTTTCGAAGTTAAACCGAACGAAGGCTTCGAAGTAAATATAGAAAGTCAGCCCGTTGACACATCTGTAGGTGAATTTCTTGAAGGAGAGGACGATCATCCAGTTGCAAGTGTTTCTGACAGATACGGAAACCTTGTGCCAAATGTAACTGTAAACGTCACCGCTGAAAAAGAAGGTTTGGAACACGAATTCGAAGCGGGAACAGTATCCAGGAAGACAGAGGGAGAAGGAATAGCAGAGGATGAGATGGACGGAAAAGCAGAGTTCGACGACCTGAACATTACGGAGATGGGAGACTACAAACTGAACTTCTCTATATTCGAGGAGGAAGAAAACACGGAAAGAGATCACACAGTGGAGAGCCAAGAGTTCGAGATAACTCCAGGAGAACCAGCCGAATTTGAAATTGAAGATATAGAAGATAAGACTGCGGGAGAAAACTTCGAAATAGATATTTCCGCTTATGACAGGTTCGGCAACCTTGCAACAGGTTTCGATGAAACAGCAGAGCTTGAAGATCACACGGGAACAATCGATCCGGAAGAAACCGGAGAGTTCACAGAAGGCGAGTGGACAGGAGAGGTCAATATGACTGAAGCTGTTGACGCGAACAACATAACCGTTTACCTTGAAGAAGATGAAGACGTAAACGGAACAAGCAACGACTTTGAAGTATCTCATGCAGACCCCGAGGTATTCGAATTCACGGAAGTAGAGGATCAGACCGCGGGAGAAGAGTTCGAGGTATCAGTGTTTGCACTGGACGAGTTCGACAACAACGCAACCAGTTATGAGGGAGAAGCAGATATTTCCTCTGAAAAGGTAGATATCGAGGAACCAGGCGAATTAGAGTTTACTGAAGGTACCTGGGAAGGCCATGTGAATATAACAGATGACGAGGAAGAAGTGGTTCTAGTAGCTGAGGACACCGATGAGGATCCTGATGTATACGGTGAAAGCAACGAGTTCAACGTGGATACAAACCTTGCCACTGTTGTAGATGTTTACCGAAACCCTGAAGATACGGTTGCAGGTGAATATATTGAAAACCAGCCGGCTGCAGAGGTGAACGACAGCTTCGACAACAGGGTTGACGGAGTAGAGGTTACTGTTGAGGCTGGTGAAGGTGATGGAGATATAGAAACTGGAGAAACAGTAGTGGATACTGAAGAAGGTATCGCTTCGTTCGAAGATCTCGTAATTGAAAAAGCTGATAGATACCGACTGAAGTTTTCAATAGATGAAGCTGATGATGAAGTAGGCAGAGAAGATACGGAAACAACTGCCAGTTTCGATGTTGTTCCTGCAGATGCTGATGATTTCGAGGTTAATTTCGATTCAGACGAGATAGATGCGGGAGAAACACCGGAGATCTATGTGAACAACACTGAAGACGAATTTGGAAACAATGTTAATAACACGCGTGAAGGAGAAGTCGAGGTTAAGGATGAGGACGATACCGTTGTTTACAATAATGATTCCGCTGTTTTCGAGTTTGATGAAGGCGATGCTGTATACACGCCAGATAAATCGTTTGAAACTTCGGGAGAGTACACTGCAGAAGTAAAAGTGGACGATGAAACTAGGGACGGAGAATTTGAAGTACGGCCTATCGATGCTGACTCGGTTGGTATCTTGACAGAACCGGAGGATTCTACAGCAGGTGAAGAAATCCAGGGACCTCCAGAGGTTAACACTACGGATGAGTTTGGAAACCTTGTGGACGGTGTAGAGGTTGAAGTTGAAGCAATTGATGGATCTGGAGAATTGACAGATGGTTCAACAACATCTGTTGATACTGATGGAGGTACTGCTACTTTCGATGACCTGGTTATTGAAGAAGCTGATACTTACGAACTTGAGTTTTCCATAAATGAGGGTCACGAGAATGTCAGCGACAGTGTTGATGAGACTTCTGAAACTTTTGAGGTAAATCCAGCTGAACTTAACAGCTATGAAACAGAAGCGGATGACATAGAAGCCGGAGACCACCTAGAAATAGAGATTACTGATGGGGAGGATGAATTTGTAAACAGTGTAAATTATGAATACGATGGCAGTAGTGTTGTGATACAGAATGACACAGAACATGAGGTTTATCGTAACGATTCAGCGGTATTTGATTTTGACCAAGGGGAAACCGATTACTTGACAGATGAAAACATAACGGACTCTGGAGATCATGATGTTACAGTCAATATAAGCGGTATTGAGGAAACAGAAGGATTTGATGTCGGAGGTGATGACTAATGAAATCTAAAAATAAAAAACTGACAGCTCTTTTAGTTGCACTGTTTTTAACTGCAGGAATGATGGTTCAGGCTGTTCCAACACCTCCTCACGAGGTTTACGGAACTGTTACTGACATCGATACCGGTGAAGTGGTTGAAGGAGTTGTTGTAGATGCGATGGTCGATGGTGAAGTAGTTGATACCGATACAACGGATTCGGACGGGTATTACTCCGTCAGGGTTTCATCCGATCACGACAAGTTCTATTTGATAGTGGACGATGACACCGAAAGAGAGAACGTTGAGGTTGTGAGTGGTTTAGATAATTACGATGTTGAGAAAGATCTGATCGAGGATGATGATCCTGAAGATGATGAAGACGTTGGCAGAGGACGCGATATTTTCGATGAGCCGGTAGACGAACCCGAAGAACCTGATCCGGAACCTGAAAAAGAACCTTTGAGGTTAGAAGAGACATTTAGACACGGAAGCGCAACAGCGGAGTTCACAGATGTTTCCGCAAACCAGGAAATCGAGCTGTCTTTGAGCGATACCGAAGAAAAGCCTTTTGTTCGAAGAGTAAGTTTCAGCTCGGTCATCGATAGAGATACACTGGATGTTTCTGTTGTGGACATGGGCGATGAAAGACCAGAAACGGTTTCACCAGCCTCCGAACAGGTCTACCGCTACCAAGAAATAAATCTTGGATTAAGAGACATTGATGTCAGGGATGTCGAGATAGAGTTCACAGTGGACCAGGAGTTCCTCGAGGAAAGAGGAAGAGATCCTGAAGATGTTATGATGAAAAGATACAGCACATGGGGCTGGGAAGAACTGGAAACAAGTTTGTTGCAGGTTGAGGACGAAGATTACAGGTTCCTTGCAACGGCTGATGGCTTTTCCTACTTTGCGATAACTCTGGAAGAGGAGGAAGGTGTCTCGGATATAGAGTTCACCGGTCTCAAAGTAGAGCCTGAAGAAGGTAAATCACCTCTAAACGTTTCTATAGAAGCTGACGTTGAAAATTATGGAAACATTTCGGGTACTGAAGAAATGGAGATAAAACTAAACAATGAAACACTTGTATCCGAATCTTTCACACTTCTACCTGGTGAGAGAGAAAGCATGGCTCTGAACCACACAATCGAAGATATCGGAGAGCACTCTTTCCAAGCAGGAGATTTCACAAGAACAGTCGAAGTATATGAAGAAACAGAGGAAACATTCACCGGACGTGTAGGCAGAATTGTGTATGAAAGATCTGACCAATTAGCATTGCTTTCGGGAGCTGTTCTTTTAGTGGTTCTCATGATAGTTTTTAACCGGATGCTTAGGGGAGAGGAAGACAAGGAATCTGAAGAGGAGGAATAGGCACTCCCTTTTCTTTATTTTTCCTACCGGTAACTTTTTTAGAAAGTATTTCAAACTATTTTTAATGTTCTTTAAAGGTGTTGATAGATGTATCTTTTGTTCATAGGTTTAATATTGGGCTGGATATCGTGTTTAATTGTAGTATTCTCCACTAGAGCATACGCTGTATACAAACTTCACAAAGAGGCTCTTGCTGAGGTTGTTAAAGAGCTATCTATAATCAGAGACCTCTCAAATTCTAAACTTGAAGAGGTAGAAGGAGAGTTTTTGATGGATTATGAGTTGCTGTTACCTGATAATGCTTACAGGAAAGCTTTAAGTGCTGGAGCAGGTTTTTACATGAGGAAGGGCTCTGTAAAGTTTTTGAAAAAGGTTTATACCGAGGTAAATATGCTCAACCAGTTTTTTGAGAGAGATGAAACAGGGGATCCTCACAAGCTTTACTCTGTCGTTAAGGAGGTCTCCGAGAACTCCGAAAAGGCGGAGAAACTCGTCAAGATGGAGCTTGAGCAGGGAACTTATTCATCATTCCTCGATTTTTTGAGGCAGCACAACCCATCTAAAAGCTTTTAATAACCGTGAAACATAGATTTGTTTATGGATATAGAGTTCGATAGCTCCTACATACTTTATGGAGCAGGTGTTCTCTTCGCCATAATAACTTTTGTTTACTTTGCACAGCAACTAGTGTTTGATCTGGCTCCTTTCACAAGATCCGCATCTTTATTCTTGCTCTTTGCCTTGCTGTTTATACTTGGAAACCATCTTTACAGGGAAACAGTCGGTAAAGTTTTCTACATACTTTCCGCAGCCTCCTACATCGTATTTCTGGTATATACAGTAACAAGATTCGAATTTACGACTAACCAGGTTTTTGCTGTACTTGGGTTTTCCGCTCTGCTCTTCCTTGGACTGGGCCATCTGGTGAAAAAGAAGGGACGTTTTATTGATAGAAAAACTTTCAAATACTTGATAGTGTTTTTGATTTCGGTACTGGCATTGATACTGTTGTTTGATGTTTTTGGAGGCCAGCCAGAGTTTGAACTGGAACTTTATGAAGAAATAAATTTTGAAGAAGGCTCAAGATCTGATATAGGATTTATTACCGTTAGGAACCCTTTCTTTTTATCCAGAGAATATGAAGTGCCTTCTTACGAGGGCTGTCTTTTTGTACCAGAGGAAGAAATAGATGAACAGCCGGTCATGGTTCGTTATTCGGATCATTCTTTGTCTTCGGGGACAATTGAAGGTAACGGTGAGATAGAGGTATCTATTGAAGCAGATCTAAGAGATTATTATAGGATTACGAACACAACCAGGGTTGAGGATGTTGGAATCGAATTTGTGGATGAATGTCCGGAAGAGAGCAACAGAAAAGCTCTATTCGTCTATTTGAGAAACCCGGAAGGTACTGAAGAAATAATGTTTCCTGCTGAATAAAAATAAAGGAAAGAAGGAAAAAGCACGTTATCGGACGTGTTCTTTGTCAGTCCTTGTGTAATCCTTGATCTCGTCGTCGTCGAACCATAGTGCTATTTCTTCCATCGCCTCTTTTTTCTCTCCAGAAGCATGTATCAGGTTCTTCACTGCCTGCCCTTTCTCATCAGCATGCGAAAAGGACATGTGAGCAAAATCTCCTCTTATGGTTCCTGGTCTTGCCTCTCTTGGAGCTGTTTCTCCAACTATCTTTCTCACATTTGGCACAGCGTTAACTCCTTCCCATACCATGGCAACAACAGGTCCCTCTTGCATGAAGTTTTTCAGTCCCTCGTAAAAATCCTTGTCGACGTGTTCCGAGTAATGCTCCTTTAGAAGTTCGTCGTCCGCTTTTATCATCTTCATCGCAACCAATCTCATCCCGGCTCTCTCGAGTCTGTGGATTATCTGACCTGTTATTCCTCTCTGGATAGCGTCCGGTTTCAAAGCCACGAATGTTCTTTCTAGATATTCTGTCATTTTTTATCACCTACTAATATTCTCCCAATTTAGTGTTGATGGACTCATATCGTCACAAGTTATGAGAGTGAACTCTTCATAATCTTCGTTCCAGTCCTCGCAGGTCTTGTTCTCGTAAGATGCTTCATCAGCCCATTCTGTTTGTTCCAAGTCATTATCCTCACATAAGTTGTAGGCCTGTGTAGCACACTTCGCCTCGGCCATGCGATACTCCTCAGCATCTCCTGGTCCATAACACTCGGTTGTCCTGTAATTAACTCCTACACAAAAATCATTAACTTCAAATCCTCCGCAATGTAAGTCTGTATCACACATACCTATACTTAAAGCGTCATCCTCGTCAATGTATAAATTGTGGGCTGTTGCTGTTCCTGCAAGCACCAGAAATATAATTAACAAGTATTTTAAATCTTCGTCCATTAAGTTGTACTTGAGGATTAAATGTTAAAAATCCTTTTTTTGTCTGATGTTTTTGAAACGCTGTACTTTAATTCAAAGAGTTGTTTTATATGGAGATAGGAACTGTTGAGGGATCTGTGAACACTGAGCGATTCAGTTTTGAAGCACATAGGGATGTGGAAAAATTTGACTTTGTTACGGTCAAGGCAAACACTGAAGAAACTGACTGGCTTCTTGCACAGATAAATGATGTAGAGAAAAAGCCAATTGATGAGAAAGACGGTGGTAAAAGATACAAGACAGTTGCAGATGCGTCAATAATAGGATACAGGCACAAGGGAATGCTGAAAAAACCACGATCTGTAATCGAACCTGATTCAATTGTTTATTATGCGGATCAAAAGCTTATCTCTGAAGTTTTGGGTCTGGACGAGGACGGACTCTACATGGGACACCTGGTTACAAATCCCGATATAAACATTTTCCTGGATTCCGAGGAGCTCTACAAGCACTTTGCTGTCCTTGCCAAGACAGGATATGGTAAGAGCTACACGGTCTCCGTGATGGTGGAAGAACTAATAGAGAAAGGTTATCCCGTCGTTATCATAGATCCACACGGAGAGTATAACAGCATAGGGCTTGAAAACGATGATCTTAACGAGGAGATGAGAGAAAAGTTCAATATTGATCCTCGGGGCTACGAAGTAAGGGAGTACTCTCCCAACACTGATTTAAACGAGAACGCCGAGAAGCTCGGATTTTCTTCCAAGAACCTTTCCGCAAAGGAGATACAGCAGGTTGTACCAACAAACCTCACGAATTCTCAGCTTGGAGTTCTTTATACCGCTCTGAAAGATTTGAAGGAAAGAGACGAGTACACTTTAGATGATATTATAGAGAAGTGTATGGCACAGGACTCCAAGGCGAAGTGGAATCTAGTAAATATACTTGAAACAGTTCAGGATGCCGGTATATTTTTGGATGAGCCAACAGGTCTGGAGAATTTGGTGGAAAGAGGAAGAGCGTCTATCATCAACCTTAGAGCTGTGGATCCGGATGAACAGGAGATAGTTGTTTTCAAGTTGGCAAAGGAAATGTTCGAAATGAGGAAGAGAGGAGATTTAGAACCTTTCATAATGATACTTGAAGAAGCCCATAACTATGTGCCTGAAAAAGGAATGGGCAAGGCAGTTTGTTCCGATATCCTGAGGAAAGTGGCATCCGAGGGGCGTAAGTTCGGTCTTGGAATGGGAGTTATAAGCCAGAGGCCGGCAAACGTTGCAAAAAACATACTTTCACAATGTAACACTCAGATAATACTTCGTGTGACGAACCCAAATGATCTTAAAGCTATTTCAAAGAGCTTTGAAGGAGTTACAAGTCAGGTAAAGAACTCCATAACAGGTTTGCAGACGGGTGTAGGTCTGGTGCTTGGCAAGGAGTACCCCATACTGACCAGCATAAGACCAAGAAAATCAATGCATGGAGGTACTACTGAGACTCTTGATTCTGATGATTTTGAAGAAGAGATTGATGAGTCTCTATCGGAAAAGGCAGATGAAGCTGGCGATGATTTTGATGAAGAAGAGTTTGTTAATATTGAAGACGATGATGAAGTTGATGAAGAGATCCAAGAAGATTCAGAAGAAGTAGAAATGGAGGTTGAAGAGGACTTCTCATCTGAAGAAGAGGAACAGGTCGAGGAAGTGACAGGTTCCACGGTAGAGGTTTACAGTCCTCCGGTCAATATAATGGAGGTTGATGGTTTCCATGAAGGGAGAAAAGTTCTTTATCCTGTCTGGGAGGTATCGACAGATGTCGGAAAGGTCGCAGTTGACGGAGTGGAAGGAGGAGTTATTGATCGAAATCTGAACCTTACGGAAACTGCTGAAAAAGTTCTGGACTCGATGAAAGATTTCTGCTCCAAAGCGAAACTTGCTGAAAAGACCAACCTTTCATTATCCAAGATTGAAAAGATACTTGGACAGCTTGATGAGCTCAACCTGATCAAGGAAGAAGACAACCTGTACAAAAGGAAAGAAGGTTTTATGCGCTATCCTCGAAACCGAATAAGTGATGAAAAGGCAAGCAAGGTTGATACGAAAGTTAAGGAGAAAAAAGCTAAGAAGATAGCTGCCAAAAAACTTGATTCGGAAGTTAATAGTTGTGAAAAGATTTACAAGATATACTACAGGAAGGATAAGCGGGTTTATGATCCGTATCTTAAAGAGGAACTTTGACCGAACCTGGTTAGGAAATATTTTTAACCTTTGGAGGTAGAAAGTAAGTTATTGTGAAGGGTCGTTAGTCTAGTTGGTTAGGACGTCGCCTTGACGTGGCGAAGATCGGAGGTTCGAATCCTCCACGACCCATTCTCGCAAAAAACTGGATCATTATAAATACCTTTAAAAGGGTTGATTTACCAATAAGATTATATCAAACAGTAATTCTGTGTGTTTAAGAAACTTTTTTAATCCAACATAACTAACTTTTTAAGGCTGATGGAAAGTTTCAAACAGGTGCTGGTATTCCGGTCTGACTTGGGTATGAGCGAGGGCAAGAAAATAGTCCAGTCATGCCATGCGAGCATCGGAGCATACAGAAGAGCTGATAAGAAACCTATTGAGGAATGGGAGAAACATGGCATGAAAAAAGTAGTAGTGACCGTGGAAGATGAGGAGACACTGAAACAATGTTACCAGGATTCGAAGGAAAGCGGGTTACCCGCATACCTAGTTAAGGATGCAGGTAAAACCGAGTTAAGTCCTGGAACCGCCACATGTGTGGGGATAGGTCCTTCGAAATCGGAAAAAATAGATAAGATAACCGGAAAGTTTTCAACACTGTGATAAAATGGTTGAGGAAAAATTACCCGAATGGTCATACCTCTCAAGTACTAGAGGTATTGAAGGAACGCTAAAGGAGCAGATAGAGGATTTCAGAGTCGTAGAAGTAGCTGATCATGAAACAGGTGAAGGCGATGATCTTATAGTGAAGGTCACAAAGCACAACATGACCACTCTCGAGGCTATTCACGAACTTTCAAAGATTCTGCATATATCCAGAAAGAGGTTTGGATATGCCGGAAACAAGGACAAAAGAGCTATCACCACCCAGTACATGTCGATAAATGGTGTGACCGAGGAAGATCTGGAAAGGGTTTTCATGCCTGAGATAGAACTTGAAGTTGTCGGTAAAGGAGATAGAATCAATCTGGGAGATCTGGAATACAACGAGTTCGATATTGTTATAAGGAATATTAATCTTCCGGAAGACCATATAAAGAAGAGAATAAATAATATAGAGGATGAGATAGGAGAATACTTTCCCAATTATTTCGGGGCTCAGAGATTTGGATCAACGAGACCTATAACTCATCAGGTCGGTAGGCATATATTGAAAGGAAACTATGAGGAAGCAGTATGGACCTACATAGCAAAACCGTATGAAGAAGAACACGAGAAAGTCAAAAAAGTAAGAAAAGATTTATGGGAGTCAAGAGATCCTGAAAGAGGAGCGGAAAGATTCCCTTCGGAGTACAGATACGAGAAAAACCTTCTCTATCATCTTGCAAACAAGGAGGAGGACTATGAAGGAGCAATAAAGAGACTTCCTCAGGGCCTTCAGAAACTTTTCATTCATTCTTACCAGTCCTATGTGTTTAACAAGGCTTTGAGCCATGTGATTTCAAATGGTTTTGATGACAAAGAAGCTGAACTACCTCTCGTAGGTTACAAGACTTCTCTCAGAGATACAGAAGCAGAAGAAAAGATCAAGGAAGTTCTTGAAGAAGACGAAGTAACACTAGAGGATTTCAAGCTCAGGGATCTAAAACACCTCAGAGTGGAAGGAGGTTACAGAAGATGTTTTAGAGAGGTAAAGGATTTCGAGCTTGTTGAAGTCGATGAAGACGATCTCAATATAAACAAGAACATGGCAAAAGTTTCATTCGGCCTCTACAAAGGAACCTATGCAACAACTTTCTTGAGAGAATATATGAAAAATTAAGTGTATCCAATGTTGGAAACCAAGTCATCAAAATTTCTTGTAGTTATTTCAATCGTTTTTATATTGATTTCCTTATCTATTGGGTACTATTCTTTTCTGGAATGGGATGAAGGATCGTTTCTATTGAATGCGAGGAACATATACGGTGAAGGAGTCAATTTTGAGCCAAGTCGACCAATGTTAATTTCGATACTGGTATCTTTGTTATGGGAGGTAACAGGTGAAAGTGTTTTTGGCGCAAGATTGATTTCAACTGCTTTTGGACTGGCATCCTTGTTTGTTTTTTATCTGATATGCAGGAAAAAATTTGATGAACCACTGCTTCCAACAGCTGTCTTCGGACTGTCCCCGCTGTTTTTCTTCTGGTCCTCACAGGTTATGACCGATGTACCCGGACTTTTGTTTATCCTTTTATCTTACTACCTGTACACTGAGGAAAGAGATTTGCTGGTTGGTATATCCATGGGTTTAGCTGTTACCTTCAGATACACTTACGCAATATTCGCTTTACCTTTCCTTGTTTCATATATGATGGATAGATCGGAGAAAACAGGGCTGTTAAAATATGCTTCAGGAGGTATTTTAGGCAGCTTACCTTTCTTTGCTTTTAGCTATTTGTGGTACGGTGGTTTATTCGATAAAGCAGTTCTCTACACAACCAACGTGGCTGAATGGAGTGGTTCCGGTCTTTTTGCTTCTACAGTACCCAACTTTGAGAAACTGTTTCATGTCTCTGTAGCATTCCTGCCCGGTATTTTAATAGGATGGAAGGATTCAAAACTTGTTGAGAAGTTAATGGTGACAATACACCCTATTTTAACGGTTTTATTTATAGGCATGAGTTTTTACAGGTACTGGTTGCCTATAACACCTTTTTTGATCGTTATTGCATACCAGAAAGTTGATAAGAAAAAATTTATGGCCATGTCTATAGTTTTTGTGGCAATAACAGGGTTTTATGTTCATTCTGAGTATCAGGAAAGGATTTACTGTAACGAAGAATTTATGGAGGGTCTTGAATTTTTATCTGAAAGGGAGGGAGGAGTTATAAGTGACAGGTGGTCCATTGCAGGTTATAAACTGGATCAGAAGGTTTCATCACCTTACAAGGATTATGAAGAGTTCAAAGATGAAAATATGGAGTATATATTTACTGACAGGGATCTTGACTATCCGGTGGTTGAGACTTTTCAGGGAGAAACTTGTGCATATATAGTTTACCGACTTGAATAGTTCATCTTAATAAGACTTTTTTCAGAAATATTGACTTGAGGGTTGGGAGTGAAGACCTCGATAGTAATACCTACCTACAACGAATCAGAGAATATAGAAGAACTGCTGAAGAGGATTCAAGAGGTTTTGAGCGATAGAAATTTCGAGATACTTGTTGTTGATGACAATTCTCCTGATGATACTGCAGGCATAGTTGAAGAAATGTCGGAAGAATTTGAAAACATCCGTCTTATGGTTAGAGAAGGGAAAAAAGGGCTTGGATCGGCTTACAAGGAAGGTTTTACCGAGGTAGATGGAGATATACTGATACATATGGACGCTGATTTCTCGCATCCTGTAGAGCATCTGGTTGATATGATCGATAACATTGGTGATGCTGATGTCGTTGTAGGTTCTAGGGATGTTGAGGGAGGAAAAAGGAAAGACGGCATCCACAGACAAATTCCTGCTCTCATAGGAAGTTTCCTGTACAGGAAAGTTCTGGGTAGTCCTGTAAACGATATCACAAGTGGATTTAAAGCATATAAATCAGAGCTTAAACCATTCTTGACATCAGAGGACCTTCCATCGGGTTACAGCTACCAGCCAAGTTCTTTAATGAAGATTGTATGGAGCGGGTACGAGGTGAAGGAGATACCGATAGATTTCAGGCCGAGGAAGGCTGGAGAGCCGAAGTTCAGTTTTTTGGATATACTTGACAATGTGAAAGTCCTTATCAAACTTGTCTGGGAAAGATATTTCGGTGGTGGCGGAAATAAAACTGGGTCTTCTTAAATAATTTCAGGTGTAAAAAAACCTTATGAGCATCATCGATTTTATCTATATCTTTTTCTTTGCAATCATGATCTTTTCCGCTGTTCTCTGGCTTATTGTTTACTATACCAATCTTGGAAAAATCGTTAAAGATCCGTTGCCTGATGATTTAAAAGACGTTACTTTTCTTGTACCTGCTTACAATGAGGAGGAGTATGTTGGTAAAACTATAGAGGCTTTACTGGATCTTGATTATCCGGAAGAAAAGTTAGAGATAATTGCGATAAATGACGGATCCGAGGACAACACTCTTGAGGTTCTGAAACAGTACGATGAAGAAATAGAAATTATAGACAAGGAGAACACCGGTAAAGCCAACTCGATGAATCAGGCTCTTGAAGAAGTTGATACAGAGCTTGTGGCTTCGATGGATGCTGATTCCTACCCCTCGGAAAACTTTTTGAAGAATATGGTAGGCTATTTCAATGATGAAGAGGTTTACGGCGTTACTCCAGCTCTGAAGATATTGAGAGATGATAAGGTGGTTGAAAAAATACAGTGGACCGAATATATCTATCAAATATTTTTGAGAAAAGTCTTTGCACTTTTCCAGGTACAGTACGTATTGCCGGGTCCTGGAAGCATATACAGGACCAGTTTTCTTGATGAAACGGGTGGCTGGAGGGAGGACACTCACACAGAAGACATGGAGATGGCTTTCAGGATGATGGATGAGGGTAAGAAGATTGAGAACAGTACCAATGGGATGGTTTGGACAGACCCTCCATCTACGTTCAGATCTCTTTTCCGACAGAGAATCAGATGGTACAGAGGATACGTCGAGAACTTTATTAGTTACCGTAACATGTTTCTGGATCCGGGTAGCGGCAACCTGGGGTTTTTCCTGTTACCTCTCAACGTTTTATGGATATTTATGCTGATGTTTATACTTGTCCATGTGACCTACAACATACTCTCGATTTTCTTTGAGTGGGCTAACATGTATATCTTGCTTGGGTATATCCCATTTGAATTAACTTTTTCGGTTCAGCAGCTACATTTTTTCCATATTTTCATAATTTTCTTTATGTCCACGGGTATTGGGATGGTTTTCCTGAGCCTTTTCTCCGCAGGTGAAAAACTAAACATTAAGGAAAAAAAGATTAATTATTTAACATTCTTTACGATATATCCTTATCTGTTCGCGATGTTTTGGCTGGCCACTTTTTTCGAGATGGCCAGGGACAATGAGGTTATAAAATGGTAGATGAAAACTTGAATATAGGCACCGTTATAATTGCTGTAGCTCTCACTGTGGTTCTTATGAGTGGTATCTTTTTCTTTGGTATTATGCTATCCGATGAAAAGGTTTCGGGTATAGAAGATGAGATAAGAAGTTTTGAGGTGGAAAGAAGATCGCAGGAGATAAGCCGACAGGTAGCTCAGGAACTCCCTGAAAAGAGCTGTGAAGCCCTGGAACTGGCTGTGGAACAGACAATATCAGATACTCAGGAACTTGCCGATGAGGTTGTTATGTACGAGGAGAACAGAAAGATAGAGGATGAGGAGTTCGAACTTCTCAAGAAAGAATACACAAATGTACTTCTTGAATACTGGCTCCTGACAGAACAGATCGAAGAAATGTGCGGATCTGATAAGATAAAACTTCTCTACTTTTATTCGGAAGAACAGGAGTGTCCTGCTTGTGAAGATCAGGGAACTATAATATCTCATTACAGGGAGAAGTACGATGAGACCCTTCTCGTTTTCCCGATGGATACCACTCTTGATATGAGACCCATAAATATAATGGAAGAAACTTACGACATGGGGACATACCCTGTTATAAAGATAAATGGGGATGTATATGAGGGCTACATGGACAAGGAAGAACTTGGCGAGGTTCTTGAGGAGTATATCGAAGAATAAAAGGTGATCAATTATGAAAAAATGGATAAAAGAAAATCTGATTGTTTTTGTGTTGGTTATTGTGATTTTGGCTGGAGCAATACAGATTTTTAGGATGGAAGAAGAAACCGATGCGGATTACAGTCCTTCTGATAGGTGTTTGGAGGTAGTTGAGCATCAAGACTTGGATGAATCCCTTGATTGTTACTGCAAGTCTCCAGAGGGCTATGTATTTGATGATGTACCGGAGGAGGTAAAGGAAGTGACTTACGTTACTGATGTAATTGTTTGTGAATTGGATGTTGGAGAAGACTTGGAAATGGCTATCTGGGAGATAGACGAACAGGCTCTAGAGGAAAGTGATCTGGACGAAGAAGATCTACCTGATGATATGAGAGACCCGACACCTTAATCAGTCCAAATCCCCTATCTCTTTTTTCAATACAAGACGGTTTTTTCTACCTTCTTTTATTTTCTTTAAGAGATTACGTTCTTCAAGGTCTTTAACCAATCTGGAGATCTTTGCTTTTGAATAATCAAGTTCCTGGACAAGTTTTCTTTGTTCGCATTCTCCACCGTTTTCTATTATCTCCATAAGAACCTTTTTTTCATCTTCTTTAAGCAATGGAAGTATTGAGGCTATGGTTTCCTCTTTTCTCTTGAACTTGAAATAAAGGGAAAACGATATTGCCACTATTAGTGCGACAATAATCCCCAGAGTCCTTATATCAACCGGGAAAAGATTTCTGAGAACTTCTAATTCCTGATAACGTACAACAAAGTCATAGGTTTCACCGAGAGATATATCTTCTAAATCCCATCTTATGAATATACGACGACCCTCGCTGCCTGTAACTGAGTCTTCCGGATAGTAAGGACCTATATCATCGCCACTGATGATCCCTGAACCTTCGGGCAGTATTACTTCCAGGGAGTATTCCTCTGTAGGTACAAGGACTCTTTTTTGATATTCAAAAACATTGTATCCATCAACTGATTCAGTGAAACTAGGTGTCTCGTATTCTATTGTGACCGAGTAGTTTTCCGGGGGATCCTCGGGTACATGGCATATTATTTCCTTGCCCCAGGTCTCCCTGTAATTACATTCAAGTTCTTCATCTTCAGAATAACCTCTGATGTTTTCAGGTTCATAAGCCTGTGGAATGGCTACTGATACCTGCGATGAGGTTATATTAACGAAGTTTTTTGTTAATGAAATTTCTGTAGGTTCACCTAACTCTATTACTTCTTCTTCCGAAACTAAACTGGCTGATACCATTGTAGAGAGAACTATAACAAAAATAAACAACAATGAAACTTTTAACAGTGAAGAGTGATTTATGCTCCTTTGTTTAAAAAAATTGTTGAAACGTTTCATAATAAACTAAAGAGAGGGATGAATATATAAAACGCTTTCCCTCTTTAACTTGTTATTGTTCATTCATTCCCGGATATCATCATACCGCCTGCTCCGGCCTTTAAAAACTTGTGCATCATTTCAGCTACTAGATTTAGTGAATCTTGCATTTCTCTCATATTCATTTCAATTTTTTCAGGTCCTTCTATCTCTATCATTGTAGGTCCGTAATTAAGGACTATTTTTACTAGTTCTGAAAAGTTTTTGACTTTACACCTCATCTCAAGAACCTGTGAAAATCCTTTTTCAAGCTTTGGATGCGGGTTCTCTACTTCCTTTACTTCATCGAAATCTTTTTCTATTTCTTCGACGCCTTCTTCGTTCTCTATTTTCTCCACATGTTCCTTGAGAGATTCTTCAGCTGTATCTTTTTTCGCTGCCAGCACCTCGAAAATCATCCAAGTATCGATTTTTTCTCCCATAAGTTCTCATTAAAATACAATTTTTTAAAGGGTTTCTTGTTCAAATAAGGTAATTTTATATTGAGGAAGAGAATACTTTTGTTTATGTCCATCAACCGCTTTTTGATGTTGTTTTCTGTATTTGTGTTCCTTTCTTCTATCGTTATCGCCGGAATGTCGGTTGAGACATACATGGAAGATCATGTTATGACCGCCAATGAGGAAAGAAATTATAGTGTTAACGTCTTTGATTTTGAGGGAGATGTTTCGGTCGATATATCCGGAGATCTGGCGAATTTAACCAGTGTTACAAGAACGATAGGGATGGATCAGAGGGAGATGTATCAGGTGGAAGTTGAAGCTCCGAATATATCTATTGAAAGAACATATTCGGGTTCTTTGAACATTGAAGATGATAATAGATCTGAAGAAATCCCGGTTTCTGTAACAGTTATGCCGGAACATAGTGTTTTGGTTGATTTAAATTCAGGTTTTGTCTCGAACACAGTGAACATAGAGGATAACCCTGAATTGTTTGTGAGCGTAGAAGCTTATGAGCCACTTGAAGACGTTTATGACCTAAATTTTTCTTTCAAAAGATCTGCTACTGGAGAAACAGTTGAAAGCTTTAACAGGAGTGTTTTTATAAATCAAACTTATTCGGATCTAATCCGTGTTAACGTCACTGAGGAAGAGATTGAAACAGGATACTATTATATGGAAGTTGCTCTTGATTTGGATGGTAGATATGTAACCTCGCTGGATAATTTGGAGTTTGTTAGACCTTTCTGGACGCCTAATAGAGTAAGAATAGCGCTATTTATTGTTTTAAGCGTTTTTATTGTTGCAGGGTCTGTCAAGCTTTATAACTGGT
>JALDAE010000026.1 GCA_022729335.1 Candidatus Nanoanaerosalina halalkaliphila | reverse complement strand
TTTTCAAAGAGTACTTCATACCGTCAAAGTGTTCAAACGAGAAGAAAAAAGGTACAAACGAAATAGCGATCAAAACAATTACAGTTATGAAAAGCGTGTTGAAACCGTAGGCATTTGAAATCAATCCTCCTATGTACGGAGAAATTATGGATGCGACTATAGGAACCGCATAAACAATCCCGGTTTCACGATCTCTTTTTCCCTCATGGCTCGAGGTGGAGATCTCGGAGTTCATCCCGATCCAGTACATGTTAAGCCCTATCCCTCCCACTCCCGCAATAAAGAACATAAAAGCTGTTGGATTCTGAAGTGTCCGCATCAAGTTGTAGAAAATCAGTGAGAGCGGAGCGGAAAGAAGCGCAGTTTTTTTGTAACCGATCTTACTGGTTAGAAAAGCTATTGGAAGACTGGTGAAAACTCTGATACCGTTATAAACAAGAAAAAACACCATCGACATCACCAGAGAACCCGTTATCTGGTAGACATAAAAAGGGAGAAAAACTGTTATAGCTTCCAGAGCTAAAACGAATAAAAACCTGTGTAGATAGACTTCATGTATCTCTTTATGTATGTTGAACCTTTCTAACATGTTATATCATCAAAAAATAATTCTTAGGTTATTTAATACAGGTTTCGCCTATTTTAATGTTTTTGACCCTATTTTAATTATTTTATGGTTTTTATAATGTCCTAAAATAAATTTTAATTTATTATACAATGGTAAAATGCATTTAAAATTATCTGAATAATTTAAACTGGTAAAAAGACATCTGTCTTTGAATCGTAGAATATTATTTAAGGTTTTTTGAACAAACAATTTAGTTAGACAACATGGCGAGGGTAGGTTAGTGGCCTATACTGCTGGACTGTGGCTCCGGTGACGCGGGTTCAAATCCCGCCCCTTGCCCTTTTTTCTCTGATTTCTTCAATTATGAGAAACAACGTTTATTTTATAGATATTATGGTATAACTTTAAAACAGGGTTATGTACTTACCGGTTTACATCGATATGGAGGGAAAAAAGGCACTGGTGGTTGGTCTAGGAGAGGTTGGTACCCGAAGAGCAAAAAAACTTGCTGATGCAGGTGCCGATGTTAAAGGTTTTGATACCGTTGATAAAGAAATTGAGGGTGTTGAAACAGTCAAAAAGAAAATCTCTATTGATTCACTGCCGGAGTTATCGAATTTTTTTCTAGTTGTGGCTTCGACGGATGATACAGATCTCAATAGGAGGATAGTGGAAGAAGCCAGTCAAAAAGGTGTTGTTGCAAGTTGTGCAGGTGATTTTAATAAAGGAGATGTTGTCTTTCCCGGATTCGTATACAGGGATAACGAAAAAATATCGATTACAACGATGGGGGACAATCCTTCTCTAACAAAAAAGATCAAGGATGTGTTAAATCGTGAAATTTCCGATAAAAAGACTTAGAAGACTAAGAAAATCTAAAAATCGGGGAATCAATGTTTAAATCAGGTATCGGGGTAGATCGGTATTTCAAGGTGGTAAAATGACGTTTAAAGTAGGAACAAGAAAAAGCAAACTATCAAAAATTCAGACAAAAGAGGTAGTCCAAAAACTGAAGGAAAAAACTTCGTATGAATTTGAAATAACAGACATGAAATCCCTTGGAGACAAGAACAAATGGAAATCAATAAAGGATATAGATGCCACCGGAGTTTTCACCAGAGAACTTGATAAAGCCCTGGTTAATGGAGCAATAGACTTGGCAGTCCACAGCTCGAAGGACGTCCCCACGGATCTTTCTGATAAAATATCGGTATCTGCAGTCACGGAAAGAAGAGATCCTTCGGATGTGTTGGTAGGAGGAAAACTTGAAGAACTAGAGAAAGGTTCCGTAATAGGTACCGGTAGTCCAAGGAGAAAGGCGCAGATCCTTCGCAAGAGGCCTGATATAGAGGTTAAACCCATCAGGGGAAACGTGGAAACAAGGGTTTCAAAGGTAGGTTCCGAGGTCGATGCTGTTGTCCTGGCAAAGATCGGTCTTGTTAGACTAGGTATGGAGGACAGGATTTCCGAAGTTCTACCTTTAGAAGAGTTCCTTCCAGCACCCGGACAGGCATGTATGACAATTACCACAAGGAAAGGGGATGATGAAACAAGAAATGTTGTCAAAGAAGTGGATCACGAGGACTCAAGGCTTTCAATAACTGCTGAAAGAGCTGTTCTCGAAAAGTTTGGTGACGGCTGCAGCGTTCCAATAGGAGCCCATGCAAAGGTTGAGGGAAATAAAATTGTTTTAAAAGCCGAGTACCTTGAAAAAGGAAGAAAAGTGGTTTTGGAAGGTAGCAAGGAAGAGCCGCAAAAACTAGGTTTTGAAGCAGCCAAAAAGCTCATGGAGGAGGATAACTAGTGACTGGAAAGGTTTTTTTGGTTGGTGCAGGACCTGGAGACCCGGAATTGTTGACAGTCAAGGCCAGGAACCTTCTGGATGAATGCGACATAATCCTGTACGACAACCTAGTCGACGAGTCAGTGCTTGATCTAACCACCACTGAAAAAATGTATGTTGGCAAAAAACCCGGAGAGTCAAGCAAGCAGAAAAACATAAACGAGATAATGGAGGAAAAAGCGAAAGAAGGCCTGGACGTTTGCAGGCTCAAGGGAGGAACCCCTGTGATATTTGGAAGAGGTGGCGAGGAGTACAGATACCTGAGGAAGAGAGGTATAGATGTAGAGTATGTGCCCGGTATTTCTTCTTCTACAGGTGTACCACCTCTCAACGGTATCTCTTTGACGGACAGGGAGCTCTCATCAAGCCTTTCCATACTGACAGGGTACGGAAAAGGAGGGTCGGAACCGGAATGGAAGACAGTTGGGGATACCGCTGTAGTGCTCATGACCCTTGGTAACCTGGAAAACGTTGTTGAAAGACTAAAAAAACATGGTGAAATGGATGAAAACACTTTTTCGGCTTTAATATCTTCTGGTGCGACAGACCAAGAATTTATGGTAGTTTCGGAGCTTTCAAGGATAGTTTATTTCCGTGATTTTTTCGAAATCGAGACCCCTGGTATGCTTGTAGCAGGAGATGTTGTCCGAGAAAGACTGAGGGTTGAAGGTTCCGATGTTGCGATTTTCAGACCTGTTGGTAAAGGAGAGGAGACAGAAAAAATAATAGAGAGATCTGGAGGTATTCCCAGGGTCCACGAAATATGTAAAACCAGTGCAATTGAGGAAAACGTCCGCAAAGTTGGTAAATTGAATCCGGAGTACATGATGTTCATGAGTACGGAAGGGGTTGATATAATCTCCGATTCCCAGGATCTTTCGGATCAGAAATGTATTGCAATTGGGGAAAAGACAGCCGAGAGACTCAGGGACAAAGGTGTCTCATATCTAACAGTACCCGAACTCCAGAACAGCGAAGGAGTAGAAAACCTGATAAAGGAGATTGGAGGAAACAAAAAAGATTTCCTGGCTTTGAGATCATCCCTTGCTGATTACGAAATCGATGGAGCGAAAAACATAGATATCTATGATGTGGAGGTCGATGAGGAAACAGTTCAGAAAATTTTTGAAAGTTACCTGAAAGACCCACCGGGTTACACCGTTGTGACAAGCACAGGGATGTTTGAGCTGATCTATGATAACATTGATGAGGAAAAACAGGAAGAATTTGTCGAAAACTTCAACAGGTCTTTCATAGTTTCGATAGGTCCGAAATGCTCCAGAAACATTATGGAGAAAGGTGTTAATGTGAATTATGAGATGGAGAAACCCGACATCGAGAATTTTTTCAAGGAGGTTGTACCCAATTGAAAATTGACGATAAAGACAGGAAGATTTTGAAAAGGGTTCAGAGGGATTTCCCTCTTGAGAGAAGACCTTTCAAGAAACTGGCGGAAGAACTGGATATGGAGGAGGAATACATTATCGATAGGCTTAGGAAATTCAGTGAAGAAGGCTACATAAGAAATATATCTCCAAAGATAAGGTCGAACAAGGTGGGTTACAATGCAAGCACGCTGGTGGCGGTTAAGGTCGAAGATTCGAGGATAGAAGAGGTAGCAGAAGTCATAAACGAATACAAGGGGGTTACACACAATTATGAAAGGGATGCAGAGTACAATTTATGGTTCACTCTCCATGCCGGGACCGAAAAAGTACTTGAGAACATCCTTGAAAACATCAGGGAACGAACAGAGCCCGAGGAAATGTTGAACCTTCCCAAGGAAAAAAAGTACAAACTCGAAGTCAACCTGGATCTGGAGGATGTCAAAGATGGATGAGATAGATCTAAAGATTTTGAAGGAAATCCAAGACGGTATCGATATCTGCGAGAAACCGTTTGAAAAAGTTTCAGAAAAGACAGGTGTCTCTGTAAATGAGATACTTAACAGGCTTGAAGTTTTGAAAAGTGAGGGAGTTTACGGCCGTTTTGGAGCTTCCCTTAACCACAGAAAGCTAGGTTTTAGAGCTAACGGGATGGTTGTCTGGAACGTAGATAAGGATAAAGTTGACCAGGTCGGTAAAGAAGCCGCGGGCCTTGATGAAGTAACACACTGCTATAGAAGGCCGAAGGTAGATGGAAAATGGGATTACAATCTTTACACCATGATACATGCCGGATCGAAGGATGAATGTCTAGATCTGGCAGATAGGATTGCGGAAAAACTGGGTGTTGAGGAATACCAGGTGGTTTTCTCGACCAGAGAGTTCAAGAAAACTGGGGTTCAGATATAGTTCAATTATCTATCCTGTCATCAATTATGTCCAGAAGCTTTTCATGGGGTGCAATGGTCTTCCTGATCTCGAAATCGACATCTCCATATTGTTTATCCATTTTTTCCACTTTTTTGGCTATATCTCTGGTGGCGTGTTTTCCCGGGAAAAGAAAAATAGGTACAACAACAATCTCTTCGATTCTGCTTTTTAACAGTTCATTGACAGAGTCCTCAAGCGCTGGCTCAGAAAACTGCATATATGCCGGCAAAACTTTTTCTTCTCTTCTTTCATCAATTTTAGATACAAGGTCCAGAAAAACATCGTTTGATTTCTTTCTTTTGCTTCCGTGAGTAATCAATACGATACCTTTATCCATTTTTTTACCTTGTATTAAAGAAAAGAAATGTGGAAAAGAGGTTTTACCCCCTTTTATGAAATTATTTCAGGTTTCTCAAGTGCAGGGTTGTTTTCAAAAAGTACGTCAACCTCTCTCTTGATTAGGTGCTTTGAGACAGGGCTGAAATCGGTGTATGCCTCTACGAGATCACTTAGTGTTTCAGGTCCTTCTCCTGAAAAATTAGTAACCTCTCCTTGATCATTCACTGAAACCCCTTCAACCGATCTTGCGATCTTAAGAGCTGTCTTTTCACCCACTACTTTCATCTCATTCTGCACTGCTGCCGTCAAAATATCTTTGTAATCCGTCATTCAGTACCACCTAAGTTTTCATCTCCTTCATTTTCTTGTAAAGCAGGTAAGAGGACAGTAGATACATGATCCCTCCCAGAGGCTGTAGCAGGAGAATATGTAGTTCTCCGAAAAGGGTTTCGGGAAATCCTCCGTGGATACCCGAATAAGTCTTTATCTCAGCTACCTGATGAAGCAGCAAAAATACGAATCCGGATCCGATCCAGAGCTTTATGGAGCCTCTTGTCTCTTCTCCTCCAAGTATTTTCTGGATGGTGATTCCGGCTACCACTATACCGATCAGGAATAGTAGACCGCTTATAGCGTTTGCGGCTGTGTATTCCCAGGGTAACTGGATAGTCTCAAGTCCGGGCGTGAAAAATACTGGTTCAGACATTACATGTCACCTCCTTCTATGTCTTCGAGTTTATTGCTTAGGCTTCTAGAAAACATGATCGCTCCGATCATGAATAGTAGAGGTCCTATGGACCACTGAGTTATCAAGAGAGCAGGATGTATCTGAGGAACTGCCTCCAGGTTGAGGTAAATTACTTCGCCAAGTTCCTGCAGAAGTCCAAACAGGACTCCTCCGACGATCATCACTTTCAGACCTTTCCTGGAATCTT
This sequence comes from Candidatus Nanoanaerosalina halalkaliphila, assembly GCA_022729335.1. Lineage (GTDB taxonomy): Archaea > Nanohalarchaeota > Nanosalinia > Nanosalinales > Nanoanaerosalinaceae > Nanoanaerosalina > Nanoanaerosalina halalkaliphila. The sequence continues at coordinate 4,797 of JALDAE010000026.1, read as the reverse complement.
CCGATACGAAATCTCTGATCGCGAAATATACTAGAGGTGTGCCGACAATCCATGCTATCAGGTTTATACCGTTAGCTATCGAAAACGATATTGGTACTTGCATCATTTCTCACCTCCGAATACTGCTCCTATACAGAAACAAATAGTGTAGACAATGATTCCGTATGTGAAAAGTGTTGTACCCGGTGTTGAAAACATTCCTGCGATTCCCCTTAGCTCGTAAGCCATCAATGTAAGGTATGCTGAGAAGAAGATTGTTCCCAGTGAAAGAGCCAGAGTAGACATCTCGGTGAAATACTTTGGCCACTCAATATCTTTCATCGAAACCACCTGGAACATTATGAATACCAGGGTAACTATTCCTTTTAACGTGGAGTGTGCATGAGCGCTTCCCACAAATGAATCCGGTGTCCCTCCTGCTCCAAGTATCATTTGAGCCTTCACTCCGAGTATATTACCCAATATAAATACTACAAGCATAAGGAAAAGCAAGATATATCCGAAATTTTTCCTTTTCTGTATTGTATCTAGCATTGTACAATAAAATTTAATGTTGTTATTATAAAAATATTTTGAAGAGATATACAATTTTTTTATTGTGTTATACACATAATTAGTAATAGTGCTTGATTAATGAGTGATTAAAAAAGGAAATATATCTTCATATTATAGTTGGAACTTTTTGATGACCGAATTTGTTTAAGATAACTAGCTGTTGTTAAAAATTATCTGAGGTAAAGCGTAAAAAAATGAAAGAGTATGAAATTGAAACGGTTAAATGTTTAAGTATGTCGCATCTAGATGCTTCTGTTAAGGAGCTAGAAAAAGCATCATTCCAAGACATATCCAAAAAAATTCTGGAGCTTGAGGATAGAGACAGTATAAAAGAAGTTGCTATACTTCAAACATGTAACAGGATAGAGATATATGTTGTTCTTGAGGAATATACCGCTGGAGAAATCATCGATGAAATTGCTGAAGAAGAACTTGGTTACAGTAACAGTTCGAAAAAATTAAAGTTATTTGAGGGGGAAGAAGCAATTAAACATCTTTTAAGGCTTTCAGCAGGTCTTGAATCGATGATACAGGGTGAAGACGAGATACTTGGACAGATAAAGGAGTGCTTTGAGAAAGCACTTGAAAACGGATCAACGGGGAAAATCTTGAATAAATCCTTTGAAAAATCTATCAGGGTCGGGAAAAGAGTAAGAGAGGAGACGGATATAAACAAGGGTCCTAGATCAATAGGTTCTGCTGCTGTAAAGATGTGTAAAAAGACACAGGGATCTATAGATGATCTAAATTTCATGTTGATCGGTGCTGGAGAGGTCGCAGAACTAGTCTGTAAATCCCTGGAGAAGAGAAGTTATTCCGATATTTACATAGTGGACAAGAAAAACAAGAGATCAAAAAAACTTTCAGAACAGTTTGGGGGGAACCCAGGTTTGTTTCTCCGAGTCCGCAAACTTCTATGACAGGGCCGATGTTGTGATAAGCTCTACTTCAGCACCTCACAAGATAATAGAGAAAGAAGACGTTCAAAATAAAACAGGGAAAGATAAAACGGTTTTTGTGGATCTTGCAAACCCCAGGGATATCTCCTCCGAAATCGAAGAAATAGATGGTATCAAGCTATACGACCTTGATGATCTGAATGAGTTAATGGACAGTAACGAAGAAGAGAGAGAAAAAGAAATTGAGAAAGCCGAGGGTATTGTCGTTGAAGAGGCGAAAAGACTGGTAAAGGAGATAGAGAAACTTGAGGTGGAGGAAACCCTGAAACAAATATACAAGAAAGTCGAGAGTATAAGGAAAAAAGAGGTTAACAAGGCCATGTCCTGCATTGAAAAGGAAAAAAACGTTGTTGACGGCGTGGAGAAAAAAGTCATCGACAGAGCTACAAAAAGTATTGTCAAAAAGATCCTGCACGACCCCGTGTCCAATATGAATAGGGCCTGGGAGAAAGGAGAAGAACACGTGGTTGAATCGGCAGAGTACCTCTTCGATCTAAACTGATCAAAAAACCAGATAACTTCAAATATATCAAATTTAGATAGAGATATTATTCTGAAAAAAGGATGATTATATGATAGGCGTCAGCAAATTACTCTGCGATCTGGATACTGAGTCGGATGGTCTGAGATACGAAGATAATTCAAGTTCAAAGAAGCAAATTAAGCACAAGGGAAAGCACTCGGGGAAACCAGTGGTTGTATGGAATTCAACTCTCAGATGTAATTTGGAATGCAAACACTGCTACGCCTCCGCAGGAAACAAGAAACATCCTCAAGAGCTTTCCAATGAACAGGCGAAAAACCTGATCGATGATCTTTCCGAATACGGAGTCCCGGTAATGATTTTTTCCGGTGGAGAACCGTTTCTTAGAGACGATATTTTCGAGCTGATAAAATACGCAAAAGAGAAAGGTATCAGAGCTGTTATATCAACAAATGGAACTCTTTTGAATGATGAAAACGTTTCAAGGTGTGTTGATGCAGGTGTAGATTATATAGGTGTCTCGGTTGACGGTCTCCCAGAGGCTAACGACAGTTTTCGAGGAATGGAGGGAGCGTTTGAATCTGCAGTTGGTGGTATAAGGAGATGTCTTGAAAGTGATATAAAGACAGGTTTGAGGTATACAATTACGGATTACAACAAGGATGATCTAAAACAGGTTATAGAACTTCTAAAAGAGAAAGGGGTTGACCGTTACTGTTTTTACCATCTTGATTACGGTGGGAAAGGCGAGGATATAAGAGAACATGATCTAAGCAATGAAGAAACAAGAGAGGCCATACGAAAACTTTTTGAATTAACCGAGAGCTTCCATGAGAAAGGTTTTCCCATAGAGGTTTTGACCGTTGGGAATTATGTAGACGCCCCCTTTCTTTACATGTACACAAAAGAAAAACACGGCAAACAGAAAGCTGAAAAAGTGAGGGAACTACTGAAAAGAAACGGTGGAGACGGAACAGGACAGACGATCGCAGCCGTGGACCACAGAGGATATGTTCATCCAAACCAGTTCTGGCGATCCAAGAAACTAGGGAATGTCAAGGAAAGAAAATTCGGTGAAATATGGGAGGACGAGTCAAGTGCTCTTATGGAAGGATTAAAGAACAAGAAAGAAAAACTCAAGGGCAAATGCTCCAGATGCAGATTTGTTGATATATGTGGTGGCGGGAGCAGACTAAGGGCTCTCACTGTTACAGGAGATGTCTGGAAACCCGATCCGAAATGTTATCTCTCGGAAGAGGAGATAAGAGAGGGTGAATGATTTGAGTAAAGGACATGGATCGCATCCGGGCAGTATAGATTATGATAAATACCCTTTCATTGTTTTCTGGGAAGTTACAAGAGCATGTAAACTAGCTTGTCGGCACTGCAGAGCCTCGGCTATCGAGGAACCTTCTGAAAACGAGCTTGATCTGGAAGAAGGTAAAGAACTCATCGATGAAATCTCGAGTTGTGAACAGAGCCCTGTCCTTGTTTTTACCGGAGGAGATCCCTTGATGAGGAACGATATATTTGAACTGATTGATTATTCGGTTGAGAAAGGACTAAGAACAGCTTTCACACCCGCACCCACCTCAGAAGTAGATAAAGAAACTATCAAGAGACTAAAATCTGCAGGAGTCAGCAGATTGGCTCTTTCACTTGACGGAAGCTGCAGGGAGACACACGACCATATTAGAGGAGATGGGTCATATGAAAGCATAATGAAAGCAGCGGAAATTTCGAAAGAGATAGGTTTACCGGTACAGATAAATACGATGGTAACAAAAAACACATATAAGGAGCTTGAAGATATCGTTGAACTTGTTGAAGAGCTTGATGCGGTCATGTGGTCTCTTTTCTTCCTTGTTCATGTCGGCAGAGGCCAAGCACTTGAATCCGTTACCAGCGAAGAAGCAGAAGAGATACTCAATTTTCTCTATGAGGAGAGCGGGAAAAGAGATTTCCAGGTTAAAACAACCGAGGCGTGCCATTACAGAAGAGTTGTTATTCAGAACTCTGATATGATTTCGGAAGAAAAAAGTATTGATGATATAGGCAGGAGCATCGGTGTTAACGATGGCAACGGAGTTGTGTTTGTTTCAAGAGACGGAGATATTTATCCAAGCGGTTTCTTGCCTTTGAAAGAAGGTAACGTCAGGGAAGACAGTTTAATAGAGGTTTACCGTAACTCGGAAGTATTCAAAGATCTCAGAGATAAGTCCGGATTGAAAGGAGAATGCGGTATCTGTGAGTTCCGGGAGATATGTGGAGGTTCTAGGGCGAGAGCTTATGCGACCAACGGAGATTATCTTGCCGAAGACCCTTTATGTTCTTATAATCCTGAAGAGAATACAGGTTAGATACTTTCTAGTTTAATTTAAAGTTAAAAATTAGAAAACCTAACTCCTTGATATGGACAATTACCTTGAGGAAGTGATATCAGGAACCACAGGGATCAATATACATTATTATAGAGAAAATATAATGAAGAGACGTATCAAGAGAAGAATGACTTTCAGGGATGTTGAGGATCAGAAGGAGTACGCCGAATTACTTAAAAAAGATGATGAAGAAGTAGAGGAGCTTTTAAAAGCTCTTACAATAGGGGTTACCGAGTTCTTTAGGTACAAACCCTATTTCGATAACCTGGTTGAAGTTCTGTCCGATAGATTTCCGGACAGAAAGCTAAATGTTTGGAGCGCGGGCTGTTCCACTGGAGAAGAAACTTATTCCCTTGCGATACTTCTTGATCAAAACGACATGGATTATGAGATTCTCGCCACTGATATAGATGATACA
>JALDAE010000030.1 GCA_022729335.1 Candidatus Nanoanaerosalina halalkaliphila | reverse complement strand
AGGCCAATAAGATATTAGAAGAGAAAAGAACTGAATTAAAGGAAGAAAAACAGGATAAAATCGAAAAAGCAAGGGAAGAGGCTGAAAAAGAATACGAAAATATCATAGAGACCCGAAAAAACGAAATAGATGAATTAAAAGACAGTGAAAACAATATAGAAGAAGCTGTTGATTCTTTGGAAAACAAATTCAGAGGGTTCTATAGGGATGCTTAAACCTGAAGAAATGGAGAAAGTGCGGATAATAGGAACTAAGAAGCAGCTTGAACCTGCAATCGAAAAGCTCTACGAGATGGAGGTACTTCATTTTGAAAACGGGGATTACTCGCTGGAAAACGGAGATCCATACCCCGTGGCTGAGGAAATTTCCGAACTGCTAGTGAGGACCAGATCAATAATATCGAAGTTACCCAAACTTGGTGAAAAAGACGTAGACAAGGATAAAGGAATAGACGAACTTGAAAGAGCTGTCGAGGAAAAGTACCAGAGAATAGAATCTATAGAAAAAGATATTCAGATCAAGAAGAAAAATATTGAGGTTCTTGAAAAGCTTCAGGGAGTTGTCCCGGAGGAACTGATTGAAAGCTTCGAGAAATTGGAGATAATCGCGGGCGAAGTAGAGGAACGCGGGCTCGAGGAAGAATTCGACAGGGAAGGTATCGAGTTATTCACCGAAGACAGTTTTGTTGTTCTTTTCGTGAAAAAAGGTCTTGAAAAAGAAGTTCTGAAAGATCTCAGGAAATACGGTTTTGAAAGGACTGATATTTCGGATGTGCTGGAAGTAAAGGATTACTCCAAAAAACTAGAGGAGAACAAATCCGATATAGAGGAGCTGGAAAAGGAAAAAACCAGGCTGGAAGAAGAACTGGAGGAGCTTGGAAGCGAGTACGGTGGTTTCCTGGAGAAAAACAGGGATGATTTCGAGGAAAAACTTGAGAAATCAGAGGCTCCGATGAAGTTCATGACAACGGACTCCGCCTTCATAGGAGAGGGTTGGATCCCATCGGACAGGTTCGAAGAGCTGAAAGAAGAACTTAAGAACACACTGGAGAACAAGGTGTTCATAGAAAAGCTCGAAGAGGATAAAGAAGATGCACCGATCCAGTACGACCACACGGGTTTCATGAAGAACTTTGAACCTCTGCTGGAGATGTACAGCCCTCCAAAGTACACGGAGATAGATCCGACGTTTGTGCTTGCGATGACGTTCCCGATTTTTTACGGTATGATGCTCAGCGACTTCGGTTACGGACTGTTAACTTTCTTTCTGTTTGTTGGTTTGAGAAGGTGGAAGAGCGAATTCAAGCACATGATGAACATGATGATTTACGCATCCATCTCAACAGTCTTTTTTGGGTTGCTGGGAGGTTCTGCATTCGGAGTTACTTTTTTGGGACCTGAATCAGCTATAGGTATAGAGTTTTTACAGCAGATACCGGTTTTGCTTGATTTCCAGGCTGACGTTATGACTATAATGGGTATCTCGCTGATTATGGGAGCTGTACAGCTTAACCTCGGTTTCTTGATCGGTTTTTACAACGATCTTTCGAACAGGGGTATAGGTTCAGCAGTCCTCAGGAAAGGTTCGTGGTTCGTCTTCCAGCTGGGTCTTGTGCTCGTTGGAACCAATTATCTGGGATACACAGCAATGAGTAACTACGTTCCTGGTTTGCTTGTGGCTGCAGGTTCGGCCATGTACCTGAAGGGTAGAGGCCCCATGGGATCGATGGATCTTATTCTTTTTGTTACGGACATTTTGTCCTACATAAGGTTGATGGCTCTCGGTATCGCCACCGTATCGATAGCGATGGTTGTCAACCTGATAGCCGGAGCGCTCTTCGGGATCGGTCCGGTCGGAATCTTGTTCGGGGTTCTGGTACTGATTGGAGGCCATCTGTTCAACATAGCCTTCCAGGTGCTGGGCTCCTCTCTGCACTCTCTCCGTCTGAACTTTGTCGAGTTTTTCGACAAGTTCTACGAGGGAGGCGGAGAAAAATTCAAACCCTTTGGCAACACTAAATAGGAGGTGACAAAAAATGGATATAAATTTAGGACTTAAAGCAATTGGAGCAGGTCTGGCAATCGGCATAGCATGCCTAGGATCTGCAATCGGAGAAGGAAACGCAGCATCTGCAGCTATCGGAGCTACTGCAGAGGACGAAGAAAACTTCACAAAAAGCCTGATTCTAACAGTACTACCAGAAACACAGGCTATCTTCGGACTTGTGATAGCTATCTGGATCCTGACCCAGCTTTAAAGTGAGAGAAAATGGGTCTGGAAGAAGTCAGGAAGGAAATACTTGAAGAAGCAGAGGAAAAAGCAGAGAACATGATCAATAGAGCTGAAAGAGAAGCTGAGGAAATCAGGAGAGAAGCAGAACAGAAAGCAGAGAAAATCGAGGAAGAGAAACAGGAAGAGATTCAAAAAGAGAAGCAGCAGATACTCGACAAGAAAAAGGCAGAGGCAAGACTAGAGGTGAAGAAAGACAAAAACAAGTTAAAGGGAGATCTCATGGACAAAGCACATGAGAGCTTCAGGGAACGAGTGAACGAGTTTTCGAAAGAGGAAGAAAAAGAACTTGTTGAAAGTGCTGTCAAATCCCTGAGAGAAAAAACTGATATAGACAGCTTGAAAGTATCAGAAGAAGTATTCGATGATATCAGTAACAGCTACGAAGATGTACAAGTAGAAAAAATGGGTCAGAGAGGATTGAAAGCAAAGGAAAAAAAGAAAGAAGTGATACACAACCTGACGTTTGAAAAAGTGGTTGAAGAAGTATTCGAAACCCACAGGAAAGAAGTCAGCGATATCCTTTTCGGGTGATTGAAATAGCAGAAAAGCTACATTATCTCAACGCCAGGGTCAGGGCCATGAAGGGTGATCTTCTGGACAGGAAAGATTACCAGAAGATGCTCAAGATGGAGCCGAAGGAAATATCCGAGTTCCTCGGTAACCTGACCTACAGCGAGGAGATAGACAGACTGGGTATAGAGTACGAGGGAAAGAAACTGGTCGAACTGGCCATACTCAAGGACCAGATAAAAACATCTGAAAAACTTGTCAGGATCTCGAAAGGGAGCTACAGGAAGGTCATCAAGAGGTATCTTCTCAAATACGATATCAGAAACATCAGAAAGATCTTGATGTGGAGACAGAGCAACAGAGAAACCAGGATGCCGAAAGAAGAACTAAAGGAGTATTTAAAGGAGTCTCCGAACCTTTCAGACAGGGATTTTGACCATCTGATGGAGGAGGATATGGATCTGGACGACATAAAGGAGTTCCTGTACATGAAGATGCCTGATATAAAGGGAGGTCTTGAAGAAGCCGGAAACCTCCTTGAACTTGAAGTAATGCTTGACAAATCGTACTACAGATCCCTTAAAAGAATTTTAAAGGATACTGACAACATGACACACCAGGTAAAATCTTTTCTCAGCTACAAGATTGACGTGGCCAACATCAAAACAGTCACAAGATTGAAAGAAGCTGAAAAGAAGGAGAAAATCAGAGAGTTCCTTATTATCCCGGAGAACAGCTCAAAAATAGGTAAGCTGGATAGAAAAACCCTTGAAACCATGGTTGAGCAGGAATGGGATGAGTTCCTCCAGAGCCTCAGGGATACCTACCTTTCGTGCTTTCTAGACAAAAAAATAGAGAACAGGGAACATCTCGAGAACTGCCTGGACCGCAACCTTCTGAAAAAATCCAGGAACATGAGTCTTGACAAACCTTTCACTATCTCGACAGTTATAGGATATCTTGTTCAGAAGGAGATAGAGGTCAGGAACCTCAGAAGCATAGTTAGATCCAAAGAACTAGGCATAAAAGAAGAAGAGATCAAAAAGAGGCTGATAATGTGACGGAAAAAAAGATAGGTGTAGTGGGTGGAAAAGGTTTCTGTCTTGGTTTCAAGCTCGCAGGAATCCAGAGGCAGTTTATTGTAAAAGATGAGGAGTACCGGGAAAAAATGCTGGAGTTAAATGAGAGAGATGATTTCGGCGTAATTATTACAGATGGTGATCAGTTCAGCACACTGCCTTTCGAAACAAGGCAGAAACTCAAGACCTCTGTATCACCAATATTTGTATCGCTTTCAGAGGATGGTGCTGGAGAAACCCTGAGGAAAAAAATCAAAGAATCAGTAGGAGTCGATCTGTTAAGGTGAATACTATGAAAGGAGAAAAAGAAAAATCTAAAGGAGAAGTTTACAGAGTTTCAGGCCCTCTAGTAATCGCAAAGGGTTTGAACGCTCAAATGTACAACGTCACAAAAGTAGGAGAAGAAAAATTACTTGGAGAAGTTATCAAAATATCCGGAGAGAAAACTTTTATTCAGGTATACGAGGACACAACAGGTATAAGCCCTGGAGAACCTGTAAAAGATACAGGTCAACCTCTTTCTGTTGAACTTGGACCTGGGATTCTTTCCTCGATATACGACGGTCTTCAGAGACCTCTACCAAAACTAAAGGAAAAACAGGGAGACTTCATCACAAGAGGTGCCGAGGCCAACGGTATAAGCCACGAGAAAGAATGGGAGTTCCACCCAACCGTGGAAGAAGGAGACGAAATAGCCGGAGGCGAATCAATAGGTTACGTAGAGGAAAAAAACTTCAAGCACAAGATAATACTACCTCCTGACCAGGAAGGCAAGATAGCCAGCATCAAGGAGGGTAGCTTCAAAGTTACTGATACGGTGGCAGAGCTCGAAAACGGTTACGAAGTAAGCATGACACATGAATGGTCTATCAGAGAACCAAGACCTTTCAAAGAAAAACTAGAGCCAACAGTTCCGCTTATAACAGGTCAGAGAATACTTGACGGTCTTTTCCCTATTGCAAAGGGAGGTGCCGCAGCCATCCCAGGAGGGTTCGGAACAGGAAAAACCGTTACACAGCACCAGCTCGCAAAGTGGTCGGACGCTGATATAATAATTTTCATAGGTTGTGGAGAAAGAGGAAACGAAATGACAGAGGTGCTGGAAGAGTTCCCCGAACTTGAAGATCCTCACTCTGATTCAAAGCTTATGGACAGAACTGTTTTGATCGCCAACACATCAAACATGCCTGTTGCAGCCAGGGAAGCATCTATATACACCGGTATCACGATCGCCGAGTACTTCAGGGACCAGGGTTACTCCGTTGCACTGATGGCGGACTCCACCTCCAGATGGGCGGAGGCGATGAGAGAGATCTCATCCAGACTTGAGGAGATGCCTGGAGAAAGAGGTTTTCCGGCATATCTAGCTTCAAGGCTGGCAGCTTTCTATGAAAGAGGAGGAAGAGTCATCACCAACGACGAGGAGAAAGGTTCTGTTACCACGATTGGTGCCGTGTCTCCGCCTGGAGGAGACTTCACGGAACCGGTGACACAGAACACTCTGAGGGTTGTTCAGACGTTCTGGGCTCTGGACAAGGAACTGGCCAACAAGAGGCATTTCCCTGCTATATCGTGGACCGATTCTTATTCGGGTTACGAGAGTTCACTGGCCAACTGGTTCCAGGAAAACGTTGATGAGAACTGGTCAGAAACCATAAAAGAAACCAAGGATTTACTGCAGGAGGACGAAAAACTACAGGAGACCGTTCAGCTGGTTGGTTCGGATGCTCTGCCGGAGGACAAACAGCTGAAGCTGGAGGTCGCCAGGATGGTCAAAGAGTACTTCCTTCAGCAGAACGCTTTCCACGACGTGGACACGTTCTCATCTCCAGAAAAAACATACAAGATAATAGAAACCATAATGGACTTTGGAGAAAAAGCAAAAGATGCTCTTGAACAGGGCATGAGCCTTGACGAGATCAAAAATATGGAATCCAAGGCTCTTCTTGGAGAGATCAGATTCAGAGAGAACTTCGAACAAAAACTGGAAGAGGTCAGGGAAAAAATGGATGATGAGTTCTCCGAAAAGGGAGGTGATAACTGATGAAAGAGTACAAAACTGTCAAGAACATTGAAGGTCCTTTGGTCTTCGTTGAAAAAGCTGAAGACGTGGCATACGGAGAGATCGTCGAGATAGAAACAGAAGATGGTGATATCAGGAAAGGAGAAGTCCTTGATACCTCAAAAGATGTTGTTGTCGTACAGGTCTACGAGGAAACAAGAGGTATTGGAAGGGACGCGAAGATCCGTTTCAAGAACCGTAGCGTCAAGATGCCTCTGACAGAGGACCTACAGGGAAGGATTCTGGACGGTACCGGGCAGCCCCTCGAAGGACCAGAGATAGTTCCTGAAGAAGAAAGAGAAATAGTCGGAAACGCTATCAACCCCTATTCGAGAGACATGCCGGAGGACTTCATAGAAACAGGTATCTCGGCCATAGACACTATGAACACGCTTGTAAGAGGACAGAAACTGCCAGTATTTTCCGGTTCAGGTCTTCCTCACAACAAGATGGCTCTCCAGATAGCCAGGCAGGCCGAGGTAAAGGACTCCGAGGACGACGATTTCATGGTTGTCTTCGCAGGAATGGGTATAACTAACGAGGAGGCTCAGAGCTTTATCAAGGACTTCAAGGAGACAGGTGCTCTTGAAAGAGCTGTTGTTTTCCTTAACAGGGCAAACGATCCTGCAGCCGAGAGAATACTTACACCAAGGATGGCTCTGACAACTGCGGAGTACTTCGCTTTCGAAAAAGGGAAGCACGTACTTGTTATTCTAACAGATATGACGAACTACTGTAACGCACTGAGAGAGATAGGTTCAGCCAGGGAGGAAGTACCGGGAAGAAGAGGTTACCCCGGATACATGTACACTGATCTGGCCCAGATATACGAGAGAGCCGGAGCAATAAGAGGAAAAGAAGGTTCCATCACACAGATACCGATCCTCACCATGGTCGGAGACGACATAACACATCCTATACCCGACCTGACCGGTTACATCACAGAGGGACAGATAGTCCTTGACAGGAGCCTGCACAACAAGGGAGTCTATCCTCCTATTGATGTCCTGACATCGCTTTCAAGGCTGATGGACAACGGTGTGGGAGAAGGAAAGACCAGGGAAGACCACTCTGATGTTTCTGATCAGCTGTACGCTAGCTATGCCGAAGGAAAATCAATCAGAGAACTTGTGCAGATTGTTGGCGAAGGAGCTCTCTCCGATAGGGACAGAGAGATACTTTCATTCGCGGAATCCTATGAAGAAAATTTCCTGAGACAGGGAGAAAACGAAAAAAGAACTCTCGAGGAATCCCTGGATATGTCATGGGATCTTTTGAAAGAGCTGCCTTCAAACATACTCACCAGAATCGACCCCGACATCAAGAACGAGTACCTGGAAGCTGGTAAGGATGAGTGAAGACGTAAAACCAACAAGATCTGAAGAACTACGGCTGAAAGAGAAGATAGAGCTGGCCGAGTCCGGTCACTCCGTACTTGAGAAGAAGAGGGATAACCTCATCCACGAACTGATGGAGCTGATACCCGAACTGAAAGAAGTGGAAGAAAAGGTTTCGGAAAGTTACAGGGATGCGATGAACAAGGTAGACATAGCCAAAGCTTTCGACGGGGTTGACAGGCTCTACTCGGTAAGCGATACAGTTGAGGAGAGAAAGGTTGAAATCGATTCCAAGAACGTGATGGGTACCTCAGTACCAAGCCTCGATTTTACAGAAGTGGAAGGAGATATAAATCCTATAAACTTCACTAGTAGAGTACTTGAAGCCAGAAAAAGCTTTGAAGAGTTTCTATCACTTGTAAAAAAGAAAGCCGAGATAGAAACCGCTATTCTGAACCTTGTGAACGAGATAGAATCAACAAAACGTAGGGTAAACGCTCTGGAACACAAGGTTATCCCGGAGATGAAGGGATCTCTCGACTACGTGTCCCAGAAACTTGAGGAGGAGCAGCGGGAATCAACTTTCCGTATCAAGAAGTTCAAGGAAAAAGAGTAAATACAGGTTCCCACAACTGTTTAATATGGTAGAGATAAACAAGATCGGAACGGGTATGGATCGCCTGGACGGTTTTCTAAACGGAGGTTTTCCAGAAAACAGTGTCGTGGTGGCTGTTGGTTCTTTCGGAAGCGGAAAAACTATAATGAGTATGCAGTACATATGGGAAGGTCTCAAAAAAGGCCAGAAATGTCTTTATATTTCTATGGAAGAACCTGTGGACGCACTCAGATTCGATGCAGAGATAATGGGCTGGGATTTCGAGTCCAATGAGAACAACGGAGATCTAGAAATAATGTACCTTTCCCCGGACAGGCCATCAATAAACTTCATGGATGAAATAACAAGCAAGGTGAGGGATTCAGGATTCGATAGAATCGTAGTGGACCCTGTGTCAGTTATGCTTGATGAACAGGGAGACAGGAGATCCAAAAAAAGGAAAAACATGTACAACTTTTACAAGATACTGAAAAAATCAGGCGCAACAAGTCTTCTGACAGCTGAAACAAAAGAGGAAAGACATTTTTCACGACAGGGAATTGTAGAATATATCTGCGACGGAGTTATGAACCTTTACTACCAGGGAATAACCGAAAGAAGCTTT
>JALDAE010000038.1 GCA_022729335.1 Candidatus Nanoanaerosalina halalkaliphila | reverse complement strand
TTTTTTCTGCTTCGGGCAAGTTTTCTGTATCCCAAAGAAGCCTACCAATCATAGTAGACTTTCCGTGGTCAACGTGCCCGATTGATACAAGATTAATGTGTGGTTTATCATCTGCCATAGTATTCACCTTTTAGCATTATTACGTCTAAAACCTTTTTCCAAAAAAAACTTTATAAATATAACCGGTTCCGGAAGGATATAAAAAAAGGTTCACAGGCTTTTATACCTGTTGAAAACCTTCCAGAGTTGTTTTTTAAAAAGTTATTCCTCTTGTTCCATTCCTGGAATTTCTGTTTTCATTCCTTTCCTTTTCCTGATATCTGTGATTGTTTCTTTCATCAGGTTCTTTGGAAGCGGTTCGAAAACCTGATCCATCAGGTTGTAAAATCCTCTTCCTCGGGTTGCTGATTTCAGTGCCGCCTCAAAGCCAAACATCTCTGCAACTGGTAGAGCTGCTTTGATCTTTGAGGATCCTTCCTCTTCTTCCATGTCAATGATTTTTCCTCTTCTGTTGTTCACTTCTTTCATTGCCTGTCCCATCTTGTCGGATGGCGAATCGATTCTGATAATCTGTTTTGGTTCCAGGATTGTTGCATCTGCATCCAGCATACATCTTGTGATAGCCTCACGCACAGCTGGAATTACCTGTGCTGGCCCTCTGTGTACATGGTCCTCGTGGATTGATGCATCGTGGATCTTCACCATCAGCTTGTTACATGGCTCTGCTGCAAGCGGACCTTCGTCACAGATGTTTTTGAACGCTTTCACTACTAGTTCAATAACATCGTTGAGGAACTTGACACCTCTTGTTTTGTCCACGAAAAGGTTGCCGTTGTAGACATGGTGCACACTGCTTGCGTCCTCCTTGTCGATACCGACTTCTGTAAGTGCATCCCTGACTTTTTGTTCGTCCTGATCTCTAACCTTGCCTTCTGGAACCTCTCCGGCCATTATTTTTTCGTAAGCTTCCTGTGGTACAGGTTCTACAGACATGAAAAACTTGTTGTGTCTGTTTGGGGACTTGCCCATGAACTCGTCTGATTTTCCTTCGATGGATTCCCTGTATACAACGATAGGCTCGGAAACCTGTATATCAATTCCCTGTTCTTCAAGATACTTCTCGATCTTTGCCTCGATATGTAGTTCTCCAAGTCCTGAAACAAGTGTCTCACCTGTTTCTTCATCGATCGAAATCGAAATGGTGTTATCTTCTTTGGCTCTGTTTCTTAGAGCTTCAATAAGATCAGGTAGATCAGAAGTTCTCTTTGGCTCGATGGACTTCGTGACAACAGGTTCGAAAACGTGCTCGATCTGTTCGAAAGGTTTCACGTCGTATCCTTTTGATACGATGGTTTCTCCGGTCGAGTAATCAACACCTGTGAGTGCTGCGATGTTTCCTGCGGGTACAGAGTCAACAGGGAGTTTTCTGGGTCCGGAATAGATTCCTACTTTCTGAACTCTCTGTTCCTGTCTCGAACCCACACCGAATATTTCGTCTCCTTCGTTTATCTCTCCTGAAAACATCCTTGCAGTACAGATGGTACCTGCGTGTTTGTCGGTTTCTACGTTTGTAACTACACCGACAAAAGGCCCGTCTCTGTCACAGTTTGCCATAGATTTTCCGTACTCTGATTCCATGTCTCCGTTCCAGATTGCAGGTATCCTGTACTCCTGTGCTTTTTGAGGGTTCACAAGATGTTTGATAACCATGTTCAGTGTTACTTCCTCGATAGGAGCTTCCTGCGCCAGTTCATCGTCTTCATCTTCTTCGACGTAGTCTACAATATCGTTAAAGTTGATACCTGTTTCCTGCATGTAAGGCATTGAGATGGCCCAGTTAAGAAGTGCAGAACCGAAAGCAACGGATCCTTCCTTGACGTTAACCTGCCATTCGTCCTTGAATTCTTCGGGACACATCTTTCTGATAAGCCTGTTTACTTCGGAGATTATTTTCTGGAACCTTTCCTGCATCTCTTCTCCTGTAAGTTCCAGCTCCTTAATGAGTCTGTCGACCTTGTTGATAAATAGTATGGGTTTAACTCTTTCCTTTAGAGCCTGTTCTAGAACTGTTTCTGTCTGTGGCATCACACCGTCAACAGCGTCTACAACTACCATCGCACCGTCTACAGCTCTCATCGCCCTGGTAACGTCTCCTCCGAAATCAACGTGGCCAGGTGTATCAATAAGGTTAATAAGGAACTTATCGTCTTTAAACTCGTGAACCATAGAAACGTTGGCCGAGTAAATCGTAATACCTCTCTCCTGTTCCTGGTCGTCATAATCCATGAACAACTGAGAGCCTGCAAGCTGATTAGATATCATTCCAGCCCTGGCTAGCAAGTTATCTGTTAATGTAGTTTTTCCGTGGTCAATATGTGCCACAATTCCTATGTTTCTGATCTTTTCGGGATTTCCGATGATCTCCATTATCTTCTTTGTTTCTTCATCTGCCATCTCAACGCACCTTAATTCTAAAATTCATGTTGTAGTAATTGAAACACAACTGTTTTAAACTATACCGTGTTCCTACTATTGCTCCGGTATAAAACGGGAAGAAATCTTTTTTATAAATGGTGGAAGGGGTTTAAAAATAAAAGTAAGAGAGGTACTAGAGATTGCCTCTAGCCTCTTCGGCCTCCAGAACCCTTCTTATACCGATACGGTAAGCTGCTTCTCTCATGCTGTAACCTTCTTTTTTACTTAATTCTCTGATATCTCTGTAAGCTCTTTTCATGTAGTTTTCAAGCTTTTTGTTTACTTTTTCCTCTGTCCAGTACTCGTTTGAGATGTTCTGAAGCCATTCGAAATAAGAAACGGTTACTCCTCCTGCATTTGATAAAATATCGGGTAATACCACTGTATCACTTTTTTCAAGAATCTTGTCAGCTTCCGTTGTAGTTGGACCGTTCGCCATTTCCAGAATTATGTCGGCTTCGATGTCTTCAACGTTATCCTCTGTGATCTGCCCTCCTATGGCTGCAGGCACAAGCACATCCACGTCCATCTCAAGAAGCTCCTTGTTGGTTATCTCTTCAACATTTTCTACTACATCGAGATCTCCGTCTTTCTCGTATTTCTCAAATAGCTCCAGCACATCTATACCGTTAGGGTCATAGATACCGCCCTTGGCATCACTGATCGCTACAACCTTGTGGTTTTCCTCATGCAGAATCTTTGCCAGATGGGATCCAACGTTTCCAAATCCCTGGATAGCAAGTTCTACATGTCCTCTTCCTTCCTCGCTCAGATACTCGTTGAGAACAATAGATCCGCCGAGACTGGTTGCATAGTTCCTTCCCTTGCTACCTCCAAAAGCTACCGGTTTGCCTGTAAGGATTCCTGGTTCTTTGCTTCCCTCTATTTTTTCGTACTCATCTCTCATTACTCCCATTATCTTCTCATCAGTGTTCATATCCGGAGCTGGTATATCTCTCTCAGGACCGATAAATTCGTGGAAGTGCTTCACGTATTCTCTTGCCAGTCTCTCTTTTTCGGCTTCAGATAGATTTGAAGCGTTGACCTTTATCCCTCCTTTTCCTCCTCCGAAAGGTATGTCTATAACAGCTGACTTTATTGTCATAAGAAAAGCAAGTTCTTTTACTTCTTCTTGAGATACTGATTCGTGAAACCTGATACCTCCTTTTGTAGGTCCCCTGGCATCGTTGTACTGTATTCTGAATGCGGGAAAAATCTCCGTCGAACCATCATCCATCTTTAAGGGGATGTTGGCGGACAGAACTTTTCTTGGGGATTTGAGTATCTCTTTTTTCCCCTCGAACCTTCCTCCGTTTTTGATGTTGTCAAGATGTATTGAACAGGTATCGCAAAGAAGCTCCATGCTTTTATTTCCAAGATCTTTATCCATAATAACCACCTTTTTTAATCCGAACCGACCCCTTCGTCTTCTCTTTTGGAAATTCCTTCGTAATACTTCTTTATTTCCTCGAGAAGTTTTTTGGCAGGATCTTCATTTTCTTTATCATTCCCATTTTCAGAGGTCATAAGTAAAACTTGTAATTAACTATTTTAACCCTAACTAATCTGTATTCTACCTCTTCTATAAGATTTACGAGAATGGTTTAATATTTGTTTAACAAGTTTTCGATGGATTTGCGACATATTTATAAGATTTCAATAGTAATAAGTAAGAGGGTTGTTGTGAAACCCTCTATGAAACCGTTATCCCAGAAGTTAACTATAAATTATAGTGAAGCTACTTTAAATAATTAACTGTTTCTGGGTAGGGTTTCAAGAGATCGCTAGAGGAATAAAAATGGAAGGAAGATATGGAAGAAAAACAAATGAGAGGAACCCTTCTCTAAACCTTGTTTTTACGAATCAAACTTTAAATGAGGAATACGGAGAGGAAATAGAAGAACTAAAAAGAGAGATGGATATAGTTTATTCGGACAGGGATGAAAGAAACAGGCTTGCCAGGGAGAAATACGACAGTATGGTAGAATCAAATCCCATGGGAGCAGCTTTTCTCAGGAAAAAATTTGATGATATAGATATAGGCAAGGAAGTGGATAATCAAGATATCGAAAAAGCGTACAGTATGTACATGGATATAGGAGAAAAAATGTACAGTCCGGAGTACTTTGCATCTGCTGCAAAGCTCCTCAAGGGGATGGGAATTGAGAAAGATTATTCCTTTAAGGATAAATATATGGATGCGATTGAAAAGACCTGTCAAAGCTACATGGCGAATGATTGGCCAAATGTATTTCTGGTGGATCTTCTTTATGAGCCTAGAGATGAAGCACCAGATTTCAGGGACAGGTTTGAACATGTTTACAATGATATAATAGAAACCGGTTTTGAAAGAGAGGATTTTAAAATATTTACAACTGCTTATAACCTTGTTGAAGAAGTTGAAAGGATCAAAAATGGAGAGCTGGACATTGAGATGGGAAGTTTGGAAATAGATAGAACTATTGAGACTTCTTTCAAAAAAGAGGAGGCTTACGATGGTTTATTGAAAAACCTATCCGCTAACCCTGTTTGTTTTGGTGTTCAGAAGAACTGGTTGGAACTTAACACAGATATTGAAAGTCCTTCTTATTCCGAAATTGTAAAAAACGGAAAAATGAGTAGAGCTCTAGAGCCAACATGAAAAATTTCTTTTTCATTATTTTTTTTTAGAAATGAGTAAAGGGGTAAAAATAGGCTGACAGCGTCCAGATTTTTCCGCCGATGAGGCAGTACTCACCTGATCGCTGAGGGACTTTACTTCCGTGTTCGGGATGGGTACGGGTGTTGCCCCCTCGCTCTGGCCGTCAGCAACTTAATGATGAACAGCAACTTTTTTATACCTTTCCGGGTTTTTTAAATTCGCTCGTCACGGATTATATCCTCAAGTATCTTGGATCTTCCTTTCGGTATCTGGGTTACAAGACCGCTGTTCCTCTTTAGTCCACAACCGATTATACTGCCACGGAATTCGAGAGCCACATAGCCGTTTTCCAGTTCCTCAGGCAGTTTTTTGTTTTCGATCGTGTCCCTGTTGATAACAATTTTTTCAAATAACTTTCTGTTCAGCATGAACCTGTTCCGAGTTATTTTTTCGTCAAGTATCTGGAGGAAGTAAGTTGTGGGTTTTAGACCTATACCTGTGTCACGGATCGCTCTCAAACCTGCAGTTATGTAATCCTCGTGCAGATCCATTTCTGAAGGAATTATCCAGTAATCACCACTCCTCTCAACGAACCTGTAGTCTTCAAGAGCTTCTCCTGCTCCAAACCTTCTTTCCATGTATTTCCTACATCTTTCGGAACTTTGCAACGAAAATACCTCCTGAATCCAGCTGGTGAGGATATACCCTCACACAATTTTCCAGCTTTTTGTCGAGTTTCTCTCCCTTCCATTCGGTGATACCTCTTGAATGTTCAAAATCAAAGTCAGGGTCCTCTAATTTTCCTCTCTCAAGAAATTTTCTGACAACCAGTTCGTTTTCCTCCGGTGCGAAGGTACATGTCGAGTAAACGATCTCCCCTCCTTTTTTGCAGAGCGCAAACGCCTTGTCCAGCAACTGTCTCTGGAGGTTCGAAACACTTCTTATATCTTCCAAATCCGCGCCTTCTCTAAGATGTTGTTTTTCCCTCAGGTTGCCTTCCGCGGAACACGGTGCGTCAACCAGAACCCTGTCAAACTTGTTATCCTCGGGTATCTGCCTGGCATCTCTCTCGGTTACCTTGATGTTCATGCATCCAAGCCGGTAGATGTTTGAAAGCAGGCTCTTTGTCCTGTTCGGTCTCTTGTCATTCGCCAGTATATCCCCTCTGTTGTCCATAATCGCCGATATCTGGGTTGTTTTTGAGCCTGGTGCGGCACACATGTCAAGAACCTTGTCACCTCTTTCAAAATCAAATGCCAGTGGAGGAACACCTGAAGTCGATTCCTGTGAATAAATGAAGCCCTGCCAGTGAATAAATGTCTTGCCGGGTCTTTTATCCAGCTTGAAGAATTTTTCGTTCCAATCCCTCTGCTCGTATCCTATATCCTGTTCATCAAGAATATTTTTCACTTCACTTACTGTGGTTTTGTTGGTGTTAACCCTGAAATCGAAGGGCTGATGAGTCTCGGAAATTTCTTTGAACTCTTC
>JALDAE010000006.1 GCA_022729335.1 Candidatus Nanoanaerosalina halalkaliphila | reverse complement strand
TGGATGAAGATGACTACAATGATCCATGGGGAGAAGAAACCAGAGACAGTAGATGGCTGAACATCACCCTGATAGATTACGTTGGCAACACAAGAGAAGAATCCTACATGTACCATGTTGACGGTATTCCGCCTGAAATTAGTCTTGAAAGTCCGGAAGAAGGCAACGCAATCGACATAAGAAGCGAAGAAATACTTGTAGATGGATGGGACGGAGGATCAGGTATCGACGAAGACGAGGTTGTATTTGAAACCGATGGAGCGGAGCATGATTTCGAGGTAAATAATTCTTTCTACCCCGAATGGGAGTTTGAAGAAGAAAACATAGAGGATTTTGAAGGCAGTAACGAAATCGATGTCTATGTTGAGGACAACCTTGGAAATCTCAATGAAGAAACCTATGAGTTTGTGCTTGTGGGAACTCCTCCCGAAATAAGGAGTATTGATATCAACGCTTCGTATGCAAGAACAGATGATTATATAGAGATAACTTCGGATATTTTTGAGGAGCACTCGGAGATAGAAAAGGTCGATCTTAGCATATCAAGCGACTCAGGTAAACTCGGAAGTAGAGAAATGGAGCTAAAAGACGGATACTTCAGAGAAGAGCTTGCCATTGAAGAACTGCTTGATGAAGGCGAAACTCTTGAACCTCAAAACTTGACTATAAACGTTTCCACAGAAAACATCGTTGGATACAGCACTTACAGCTTAAATGAAGAATTAAGAATTGACGATTATCCTCCAGAAGTGGAAAAAACAAATATTCAGGCCGAAAACGATCCTCAAGACCAGAACAGGATTTTCAGAAATCAGGAGTTTGTTTTCGAATCCGAAATTGTGGACGAGACCGAGGTGACAGATGCAAAACTTGAGATAGACGCTCCTGACAGAGATCCCGAAAACCTGACGATGAACCTGGATTCGGGAGACGTTAAAAACGGTAACTGGACCACTAAATACAGCGAAACCGAAAAAACCGGAGAATACGTCATAGAAACAGTTTATACAGAGGACGCTGCAAGCAACACAGATTTAGAAAAAATAGGTGACACCGTTAAAGTCGTGAATCACTCCCTGGATACCGAGATAGGAAACAAATCATTTGTATCTGCTGATCATTCAGAAGAACTGGAAGCAGAGATAGATCTGAACAGGACCGTGGGAAGCTCCAGTTACAATTTCCAGCTTCCTGTTAACGAAAGTCCAGAAAACGGGGAACTCCTTTACAGAAACATTTCCGATATAAGATGTAGTCTCAGTGCGCAAGAGGAAAGCTGCAGCATATCAAATCTAAATAAAACAACCGGAGATATGGAAATAGATATAGAAGGTGAAGGAGATAATATCAGAATATGGGCTGATGTTCTGAGCCCGGCCACTGTAGAAGATACCACGCACAAATGGAGGTCGAACGTTTCAGGAAACGTTCAGAGTTCAGAAACCAC
The DNA here is from genome assembly GCA_022729335.1 of Candidatus Nanoanaerosalina halalkaliphila. Lineage (GTDB taxonomy): Archaea > Nanohalarchaeota > Nanosalinia > Nanosalinales > Nanoanaerosalinaceae > Nanoanaerosalina > Nanoanaerosalina halalkaliphila. The sequence continues at coordinate 32,772 of JALDAE010000006.1, read as the reverse complement.
AACCAGAGCCCCAAATGTTTCGGTAAAAGAAGTATTCTGCGACGGATATTCAGAATGTGGTGAATCCGAAAACATCCAGGACGAAAACACTACCTTTGAAATAACCGTTGAAAACATTCACGAAGAAGATAGTACCACCGGAAACGTTTCAAACCTTACCTCGCACCTAGGCTTCCAGGAAGAACTATTGGATAACGAACACGTCGAAAACGTGTCAATAGAAACGGGCGAAAGAATAAACATCTCTACAGATCAGAACCTGACTGTCGCGGGAGACCCGACCGTATTTGTTCATGTATATGACAGAACTGGCAGGTACACGGACGAGTTTTCAAGAGATATCTCGATAAAGGATACCAGAGAACCTTGGATCATATCTTTCGACATGGACGAGGTTTCGTTAATCAATACAGACCACAGGTTCGAGTTACAAGTAGGGTCAAACGAATTAATTGGACGTGAAGACGGAATATACACTGTTAATGCTACAGTAAACCACTCAGAACATGAAAAAACCGTTGAAATGAATTCATTTGGAACTGTTCGAGAAGAAGGAGTTATTGAAGACTCATGGGAGAAGTATTATGAACATACCTCCGATACAGGACAGTACAATATCACGGAAATATATATGGAGGATGAATCAGGCAACAACAGAACTGTTGAGATCGAAGAAGTCTTCGAAGTGGTCGACATAGATATGAACGCGACACTTGACAAACCTGATACAATAGAGGTCGAGGATGAAGTCGAGATAGGGGCTGATATTGAAGGAGCACTGCCAGAAGTGGTTGATATAGACAGTGTGGAGGCCAACATAACAGAACCTGACGGCGAACACAGAATACTGTCATTGACAGACTCAGGAGAAGAATTCGAAGAACCCGGTAGATTCCATTACAACACAGAGTTCAAACCAAATAAATCAGGCGAATTTGAAACTATAAACGTTTCAATCATGGCAGAAGATGTTTTCCAGTACGACGATTCAAAATCTTTATATGTGGAGTACGGAGAGCCCGAAACTTACAACATAGTTGGCAACTCCTCCCATGTCAATATTCCGGAGAACAGGGAATCAGTAGATCTGAAATGGAGGATCAATCCAATAGAAGGAGGGCTTGAAAACGTAGAGACAGATATCAGTTTAGAGGATGAAAGAATTGCTTCAGTCGAGAAAGATCAAGAGAACAAGAACCACGGGGATATAACGTACAAGGAAGATTATAGGATAATCAACCACACAGTAAATCCTGAATCAACCGGAAAAACAAACATAACACTAACAACATATCATGAACACTCCGATCCAGTTGAACACGAACTCGAACTCATCGTTTCGGAGGATAGCGATCAAGAACCCGATATAGAAGAGTTTATAGAAAACCCCGATACCGTGAATCTAGGTGAGAACGTCGAGATAAACACAGTAATAGATGATTCGGACATCCTTGATGATATAAACATAACCGTAAACCATTCCGAAACAGGAGAAACAAAGAACGATGCTCCTGAAGAGAAAGATATTGTTGAAAGAGGTTTTTACAGCTACGAATTCACAAACACGACCAAAACAGGAACCTACAGTTACCATGTTGAAGCATACGACAAATTCGGAAACAGAGCCATAAACCAGTCATTTTCCTTCACAGTAAAAGACGAATACGATGTGGACATAATAACTGACCAAGAAATCTACAAGCAGGGAGAGACCGCCGAATTCGACCTCGATGTAAGAAACATAAACAATGAATCAGTTGAAGACTTCGATGCCGATCTTGAGATAGATCACGAGGAATGGGAAGAACCTAAAGAGATAAACGACATGATGAAAGAATTCGAAGAAGATGATCCTCCTGTAATGGACGATTTCGAGGAAGGTGAAGAAGAACATCTTCCAACAAGCTATACTGTAACAGCTAACGTAACATCAGAAGAGGGAAACCATGGGGAAGGCCAGAAAGAAATAGATGTAACTTTCTTACTTGATATAGAATACATATATCCCGATCCAGGTCAATATCTGGAACAGGATTCTGAGTTCCATCCGCAGGTAAGGATTACAGGTCCTCGTGGCGAACCCATAGATGACGGAGTTTTCCGAATTGTATGTGGTGCATGCGAAGGAATCAACAGTCAGCGACTTTCTCACCAGGAAGACGGTTACTGGGCTCCCTCCTATCCGTTTTACACTCCTTCAGAAACATCCAGCTCTTCTTTTTATGTGTACGGAAGAGACAGAGACATAAACGTTGACAGCATAGGAGACCCGATAATAAGAAGCATTTACTTTGGAGAAGAACCTGAAGAAGAACCTGGAGAAACCGGTGGAGATCCGGAGGGAGGCCCCGGAATTCCATCAGCAATCGAGATCGAACAGATCTCTCCAGAGTTCACACTGCCAAGCCACTATGAAGAGGCAAACTTGACCGTGAGAACAGACATGTCCGCCGAGTGCAGATACGGAACCGACATAGAAGAAGGTAACCTATCCGATGGATCAGAGATGGAAACAGAAGACGGCTACTTGCACACAGCAATGGCGGATCTCGATGAACCAAGAGAATACCAGTACGATATAATCTGCGAAACACCGGAAGTAACGGAGCTGGAAACAATCACATTCATCCTTGAAGAAGCAGAGATAGAGGACTTCGAAATAGATCTCATGGACCAGATAGGGCCTATTCAGCAGGGAAGTGACGAATCAAGTACTTTCTCGGTTTACAACAACGGTACCGACACCCTTTATATGGACATAGAAACCAGTTCAGAATGCTGTGAAACAGATATCGAAAGAGAAGGAGAAAGCGTCCAAGAAATAGCTATATCAGAAGGAGAACAAATAAGCCTGGATCTTTCAGCATATGTTCCTTTACATGTTGAGGACGGAACTCACGAGATACACCTATCTTTCGTTACTGACGAAGGACTTGCACGTGAGACTGCTGTAAACGCAATAGTGGTGAGAAGGCCTATAATAGATCAGCTGAACCAAATAGAGATAGAACTTGAAAACCTTTCCGAAACCATCGAGCAGTACAGGGAAGCAGGAATCGATACAACAGAACTTGAAGATCAGTACGAAGATATCGAAAGCGAGATATCTCATGCCAGGCGAGCTATAAGAGAAGACGACGAGATAGATCTTTCCCGTTACGTGAACATGGCAGAAACCATGAAAAACGACCTGGAAGCGGAGATAACTGCCAAGGAACTTGAGTATCGAATCAGGGAAAACTGGTTGAGATGGTTACTTATAGCTCTTAGTGCATACGTACTGTTCTTCCTTGTAACAATGGTTATAATCCCGTACATCAGGCTTAAATCCGAATACATAAATGCCAAAGACAAACTGGATCACGCTGTAGATGCGAGGAAAAAAGCAGAAAAACAGTATTTCAACAGGCAGATCGATAGACAGACCTTTATGAACATCATGAAAGGTCGTCAAGACGAAGTTCTTGAGCTTAGAGGAGAGATAGAAGAACTTGAAGAGGAACTTGATCACGCTTTCAGGCGCAACATCTCCCTGACCAACTTTTTCAAGGCTCCCGTCAAGGCAACAAAACAGATAATTAAACTTGTCCAGACCCTGACCAAAAACAAGGATAAAAACAATAAAAACGAACAGAACAAAGGGAATATACAAAGGTGACCCCGGTGGATAAAGAACTCGAGCTTCAGGCCTTCAGAACGGTAGAAGACGATACCAAGACAAAGCTTGAGTTCAAAGTAAAAAATGTTTCGGAAAAAAAGCTTTACGAGTTTCTCAAACTTTATCTGAAGACCAATTACGTGGGGTTAAAATACCTTGATATAGGTCCGGGCGAAACCAAAAAAATCAGTTTCACTGTTGACAATACCGCAGTAACTTACAACCCTGTAGTATACCTGACAACCCGTGACAAGGAAGAAGGTGTTCTACTGGAAGAAAGATATGAAGTGTTCAAGGAACAGGAAAGTTCACAGGTAAAAGAAACAGTGAAAACATGGGACGAACTGGAAGAAGAGTACCAGGATCTGATGGAGGAAGAAAAAACCAGAGAAATGCCCGAAAGACTTGAAGAAGAATACAGGGAGTTTATCGAAAGAGAAGCTACAGATAAAGAATCCTTCCTGAAATCCGTCGTGAATTCGCTGAAAAAAGGAGAAAAAGAAGAGGAGACAGATAAAGAACTTGGGAAAGAGCCTGAAAAAGTCGAGGAAGAAGAGGAAACAAAAGAACTTGAAGAGGATGAAACAGAAGAAGATGAGAAAGAAGAAATCCTGCCATCCGAAAAAGTTGACAGGATAACCACAGGGATAATAAACCTTGACAAGCATATGCAGGGAGGTCTGGTACAGGGAACTATGAACCTTGTGACAGGAAAGACAGGTACGGGTAAAACAGCTTTCTGTGCTTCTTTCTTAAAGGGAGGTGCAGAGAACAACAGCCCGGGCGTATATGTAACCACCGAGGAAAGGGAGGAAGATATTAAAGCAGACATAAAGGCCATGTTTGGATGGGAATTCGACCATCTCGAAGAAGAGGGCCTTGTAAAGATACTATCGATAAAACCAATATTTCCTAGCAAAGAGATCCAGAACCTTAACAGACTTGTACGTTCATATATATCGAATCTACTGGATCAGGTTATGCATGCGGTTGAAGAAATAGAGGCTGAAAGAGTTATAATTGACTCCGTTTCTATCGTAGAAATGTTTATAAGGGACGAATACATGTCAAGGGTTGCTCTAGCATCACTACTGAACAAGCTAAGAGAGGCAAATGTTACAGCGGTTTTGACAGGTACCGTGCCCGAAACATCCCAAGGACTTTCGGGAGGAGGAATAATTGAATTCCTTGTGGATACCGTAATACTTCTGGAGTTTGTTCCCGTGGCAGAGGATCATCAGAGAACCCTGACGATAAGAAAGATGAGAAGGACAGATCACAACGTTAACATTCTGCCCATGGGAATAACAAAGGACGGAGTGAAAGTATTCGAAGTTTAATTAACTGTTCTAAAATCCTGTTTCCTTCGAGAGCCTTATTCCTTTGTCAGTAATCTTGAAAGGATGTGTTCCAGGCGTGTGGTTGGTTCTACGCATCTTCCTCACCTCGAGATTACGGAAAGTTCCTTCACCAACACCTGTATAGTAAAGGACCACCACGCCGTCAGCAACGAACTCGGAAACTCCAAACCTTGAAAGAGCGTCCTCATCATTCTCCGGAATCTCCGATGTCATAATCGTAGTAGGTCCTGCTTTTTTGACAGCTCTCATAAGATCATAAAGATTTTCTCTTTTCTTTGCCTGTGTTCCGCCATAAGCTCCAAGCATTACAGAAACAGAATCTATAACTAGTCTTTTAACTCCTGGTTCGCTTGCGAGTTCCTTTATCTTATCAATAAATCCTCTGGAACCTGCCGTCGGAGTAATATAAGTTATTTTGAAATCTCCGTTATCTTTATATTTGCTGAAGTCCCATCCAAAAACCTTCGCATCTTTCATTATGTCCTCTACAGGTTCTTCAAGGGAAATATATCTGGCTTTCTCGCCTTTCTTAAGACCATGCCATAGAAACTGGTTACAGAAAATGGTTTTACCACATCCTGCACCTCCTGATATTAATGTAACAGATTTCTCCGGCACTCCTCCTTCAATAAGGTTGTCAAGTCCTTTTATCCCTGTCTGAACTCTTGGCACATCAGTCATCAAAAACCACCTAAAACATAATTGAGAAGTCTTGGTTTATATCTTTTTTTGGATAAATCGACCAAAAAACCTGAAAGATCACAATCAGTTACCTACAAAAGCCAAATTTTACAGCCAAAAACACCCAGAAAAACAAAACCTGAAAAACTGACGGACCCGGAGGGATTTGAACCCTCGACCGCTCGGTGTCTTTGGTCTTAATGTCTAAAAACATTATATGACCATAGAAGCCGAGTGCTCTGTCCAGGCTGAGCTACGGGCCCTGAATCCAATTCATGGCATTATGAAAAAGTAGGCCAGTAAATTCATGGTGACCAGCCCGGCTGCTACTACAATCACTGCCTTGGGATCTAGCTGGAATTTTTCTTCTCCTTCATCGAAATACCTCACAAGGCCTCCGAATGAAGAAGGCATCTGACCCTTGTTCTTCTTACTCATAACAAAACACCATTGTAACCTAAAACTTAAAAAGTGATGGAGTTAGTAAGCCTGCTTCTATTCAAAACCCTATTCAACTAAGCACCATAAAGGCTTGCTCCACACAGCTTACCACGTTTCATCTTCCCTTCCTGTAACCTCAACCTCTTATCGGTATCATCGTGACACAGGAAGAAGTGTCGTTTCTGCGGTATTGGCAGGGCTCTCACCCTCTCCGATTTCCGGAGTGTGCTTGTAACGGAGGCAGGACTTTCTTCACCTGAAAAGGCGAAAAGGGTTCAACTCCTTCACCAGAGAAAAAAGTGTTTCTAAATCATAAATAACTTTCGAAGAATGAAACAGAAAAAAGACAAAGCAGGTCCTGTACAGTTAATAGTACTGACGCTGTCTAAGACATGGACCAAAAGGTTCGAAAAGGCTCTTAGTAGTAGTCGGCTGAACACCTCGTTTCCTCAGTGCTTACACCGCTACTCTATCAAACCTGTCTTATACAGGCGCCAAAAGTGGTTCTTTTTGAGACGGATTTCAGGCTTAGATGCTTTCAGCCCTTATCCCTCAGAGCGTAGCTACGCAGCCTGCCCTTCCGGACAACTGCTCCACCAGAGGCTCCGGTTCGGGGTTCCTTTCGTACTGTCCGAAACTTACTCTCAACCACTTCAACACACCCAGTAGATAGCAACCGATCTGGCTCACGCCGATCTAAACCCAGCTCACGATCCGTTTTAATGGGTGAACACCCCCACCCTTGGCCGCGGCTGCACGGCCAGGATACGGAGAGCCGACATCGAAGTAACAAGCCTGCGGGTCGATATGGGCTCGCGCCGCAGACAATCCAGTTATCCCCGGAGTACCTTTTCTGTCATACCAGAGCCTCAACCAAGAGGCTACTAGGGTTCGCTAAGCCTCGCTTTCACGTCAGGACTCAGTAATGTAGTGAGTCCTGTCAGGCCCTCTTTTGCCTTTGTGCTCTACGCCCGAGTTCTGACCGGGCTGAGAGGACCTTTGGACCCGTCTGATTCGCTATCAGACGGATGCCGCCCCAGCTAAACCGCCCAACTTTCACTGTTCCCTTTCGGGTTAGACGTACGGGCTTTGGGGGGTAGTGTCCCATGATCGGCTCCATCACACCTAGTGGCGCGACTTCGAAGCCTCCTACCTACGCTTCACACCAAAGCCCATACATCAATAAAAGCCTGCGGTAAAGGTTCACAGGGTCTTCGCTTCCCACTGGGTGTCACCGGCCCTTGCACCGGTATGGCGCGGTTCACCGAGCCTTGGCTTGGGACAGTGGATACCTCGTGACTCCATTCGTGCGGGCCAACAGTTGATTGGCAAGGGATTACGCTACCTTAAGACGGTCATAGTTACCGCCGCCGTTTACGAGCCCTTCTTCCTCTTGTACGAGGTTATCAGGTACTCGCACTGGGCAGGAGTCGCCGGCTGTACAAACCTTTTCAGGCTAGCAGCCAGCTACGTTTTTATTAAACAGTCGGGCATCCCTAGTCATTGCAACCCGTCCTTTCACAAAGACGGGCACCCCATCTCCAAAAGTTACGGGGCTAACTTGCCGAATTCCCTAAGCCAAGTATCTCTCGACACCCCTTAGTCTTTGCAACCAGGGCACCTGTGCTGGATCTGGGTACGGTCAAGGACCTAAACTCCTTTTCATGGGTTCCAGGAATCAGTTGAACCCGGGATTTATTCCCAGGCTATTCTGGTCTTCAGAAAGTTCTCGCCATTACGGCGCTCCCCTTCCTTGAACCATTAAACAGGGTGGACCCCTGCTCAACTTATCCCGAAACGTCGGAGTTTCCTAAACGTGTCCCAACGGTACCGGAATATTAACCGGTTTCCCGTTCGCTATCCTCGATTAAGGAATAGCTTAGGACCGACTAACCCCCAGCTGACGAACATTGCTGGGGAACCCTTGCCCTTGCGGGGGTGAGGATTCGTACCTCACTTTTGTTGGTACTGCCGACAGGATTATCGTTCCTACACGGTCCGCCTGACTTCACAGCCAGGGTTCCATCCATGCAGGACGCCTCCCTACCGGTCGTGGAAACTACCACGACCCTGAGGTCTCGGTGGCTAGTTTGAGCCCCGTCCATTTACGGCGTCCCAGACCTCAACGGGTGAGCTTTTACGCTTTCTTTAAAGGATAGCTGCTTCTAAGCTAACCTCCCCGCTGTCTGAGATCCGGGACAACCTTCAGAAACACTTAACTAGCACTTTGGGACCTTAACCCCAGTCTGGGTTGATTCCCTCTAGGAACGGCAGCTTACCCGCCGTCCCTCACTCCCTGAGTCTAAAGTATTAGCAAGTTCGGAGTTTGACAACGGAGCCAGCTCAAAGAGCTGGATTTCCGTAATCAGTATCTCTACCTCACTAATTACCTCGTCAGGGGCTGCACTTCGGTGCATTTCGGGAGGAACCAGCAATTACCGGTTTCGATTGGCATTTCACCGCTACTCACAGTTCACACGAGCGCTTGCTCACAGCAACGCTTTGGGCCTCCATGCAGCTTTCGCTACACTTCACCCGGACCATGAGTAGATCAACCGGCTTCGGATAGTATTCCCGTGACTCCCCGCACTTTCGTACGGCGTCCCTCACAAAGCTGCGGACATGTTGCTTTCGCTGCGATTCCAGAGCTAAACACTCCTTAATCTCGCCACGGAAATACACTCCCTGCCCCGTTTTTCAAAACGGGAGTCAGGACCCTGCTCCATTCCTTTCGTACTACATCCTCTCAGATGATTCCTTCAAGGAACATCAACGCTTTCAGGCCCTGACCTGTCTAGGACCAGGCAGGTTCAAGCTCTTTTAACCTCCTTTCTAGGGATTCTTTCCAGCTTTCGCTCACGCTACTGGTACACTATCGGACTCAAGATGTATTTAGAGTTGGAAGTCGGTGCCTCCCAAATTCACAAGGGATTTCCAACCCCTGCTAATCCGGAAACCGTCACATCTTTCAAACCTTCACCTACGGGACTGTCACCCTCTAAAGTGTTCCGTTCCAGGAAACTTCGGTTAAGCCTGAAAGACTAAAAGACGGACCATTAAACCACATATTCCTTCACTTGCGTGAAGGTATTCAGTTTGCTCTGTACCGCTTTCGATCGCCCCTACTAACGGTATCTCGTTTGATTTCTTTTCCTGCTGGTACTAAGATGTTTCAGTTCCCAGCGTTCCCGTTTCCAGAGGAAACGCGTGAAAAACACGCAGGAAGTCCTATTAGGAAACCTTGGGCTCCAAGGCTACATGCGCCTCACCCAAGCTTTTCACAGCTTGTCACGTCCTTCATCAGCATCTTGAGCCGAGCTATCCTCTACCTGGCTTAAATGAACCTCTCGGTCCATGTGATCTCCAACAATCAGTACTCGGCACCACATATTTCAGTGGGAAAATTGATGTACAGGACCTACTTTGTACCGCTCCAGAGAAAAAACTCTGGAACAACAAAAAAACTTATTTACGGCCGCGCCCTTGATGGACGCAGGATATGTCATTTAGACACACCCTTTAAAATAACTCCCCAGTCCTGCAAAGACCGGAAAGCTGAAAATGGACCCGCAGGGATTTGAACCCTGGGCCTTCCCCTTGCAAGGGGGACGTTCTGCCAGACTGAACTACGGGCCCAGAAAACTACGAAACAGTAACAGCCCGCAGTTCAGATATGGCGACAGATATATTGGTGTTTTACCAGCCTAGTCCGAGTAGTTTGGAGGTGATCCAGCCGCTGGTTCCCCAACGGCTACCTTGTTATGACTTAGCCCCCCTTGCTAATTCCAGATTTGACCCCCTCAAAGAGGGAACCTCACCTGGAACTAACTCGGGTGACTTGACAGGCGGTGTGTACAAGGAGCAGGGACGTATTCGCCGCTAGATAATGACTAGCGACTACTAGCGATTTCGCCTTCACGAGGCCGAGTTACAGGCCTCGATCCGAACTACGATCGGTTTTAGGGGTTTAGCTTCTCCTCTCGGAGTCGCATCCCTTTGTACCGGCCATTGTAGGCCGCGTGTATCCCAGAGCGTTCGGGCCATACTGACCTACCGTCGCCCGTTCCTTCCTCTGATTTATCACCAGCGGTCTCCTATGAGTGCCGGACCTCCGGAGAGGACCGTAGCAACATAGGACACGGGTCTCGCTCGTTACCTCACTTAAGAGGACACCTCACGGCACGAGCTGACGGCGGCCATGCAACACCTCTCAGCTCCTCAGGTAAGCCCTTCAGGCTGACCATCATCGTGCTGTCGGCTCTGGTAGGGTTCGCTGCGTTGGATCTAATTAAACCGCAGCCCCCACCGCTTGTGGTGCTCCCCCGTCAATTCCTTTAAGTTTTAGCCTTGCGACCGTACTCCCCAGGCGGTCCACTTAACGGTTTTCCTTCGGCACAAGGAATCCTCGGAAGATTCCTTACATCAAGTGGACATCGTTAACGGCCAGGACTACAGGGGTATCTAATCCCCTTTGCTCCCCTGGCTTTCGTCCCTCACCGTCGGACCCGTAATCGCCGAGCGCTTTCGCCACCGGCGCTCCTCCTGGAATTTTAGGATTTCACCCCTACTCCAGGAATAGCCTCGACGCCTTCCGGTCCCAAGCTCCATGGTATCCACCGCACTTCTGATAGTTGAGCTACCAGATTTCACAGCGGACTCATGAAGCCGGCTACGGACGCTTTAAGCCCAATAATCGTGGCCACCACTCGCGGTGCTGCTATTACCACGGCGGCTGGCAGCAGTCTTGCCCACCACTTGTTCCTGGACCTCCTTAAAGTCCAGAAAAGCTTCCCGCTTTGTTTACGAGAAGCACTTGGAGTCCCCCTATCGCGCTTTCACGCATTGTAAAGGTTTCGTGCCTGCTGCGTCCCGTAGGACCCGTGTTCTTGTCTCAGAACACGACTGACGGCTCGCGCTCTCACGCCCGCTACTGATTATCGGCACACCGAGAAGTTACCTCAGCGTATACCTAATCAGCCGCAGTCCCATCCTACAGCGCCGGAACATTTCAAGAAGGAACCATTCCAGGCATCCTTCTCTATCCAGTATTAGCCTCAGTTTCCCGAGGTTATCCTGGTCTGTAGGGCAGGTTGACTACGTGTTACTCAGCTTTCCGCTCCGATCTAATTCGGACAGCTAGCATGGCTAAATCGGACTCCAATAGCAGTGGCCTCCGGCAGGATCAACCGGAATTACAGTCATATACATGACTGTCGCACGCTCGCAAAAGAGTGCAAAAACCAAATCTCCCTCCAAATAGAGAGATACAGAAACTAGACTGGTAAAATATCACCACTATCGCCATTTACTTGCATCACACCCAGAGGGTGCTCATCTGTTGCCTCCTAAACACAGGAAGCTTTTATGTCAGCCAGCTTTTACTAGCCGACAAAACCTTATTCCATCATCAATATTTAAATAATCTATGGTACACGCCACCGACCTTTGTTTGATAGGCGCGCATCACAAAAAATGAACATCAACATTTAAATATCCTCCCTTGTCAAACAGTTGACTCCGGAACAAGATACACTTCCTCTCATACCGACAAGATAATCCACTCCAAATGATTTAGCATTTCTTGCCTTTTTATCAGTGATACTGCCGTCAAATACAACAGCATAAGCTTCCGAACCAAAGGATTCAAGGCCCTCTTTCATCTTGGAAACAGGGATCTTCCCTATTTCCTCCAAATTATCGTTCAGAAAAACTGCTGCCCTTGTACCAAGGAGTTCATCAAGAACACTGCCAAAGACTACTCTCTCCTTGTCTTCTAGCTCGAGCTTTTCTATTTCCTCATCTTCCTCCGAAATCTTTTTTACGTTTTCCTTTCTGCTGTCAAGACACTTCATTATTTCGTCAGAATCAAGATCTTCAACCTCTTTTCCGTCAGGCGCACGACAAATAAAATCGTATTCTGCCTTTTCATCCATCTCCTTCCTTATCAGATCTCCGCCTCTGTCACCATCCAGGAAAAGTATAACTTCATCGTGTCCCGAAACAACCTCGGAAATCTTTTCAGGGACAGAAGTTCCTCCTAGAGCAACGACATTATCATATCCGTTGTTGAGAAGATTAAGCACATCGCTTCTGCCTTCCACCAGAATCAATTCATCGGACTCAAACACTCCAGGACCTGCATATAATCCATAATATGTCTTCACCTTGGGATCCATCCTTTTCCTCACGCTCTTGGATAGATCATCGGGTCCGGGAGCCTCGTCAACCATATCCTCCAGAAGTTCTTGTGCCCTGTCAACAATATAATTCCTCTTTGATACCCTGATATCTTCAACAGAAGTTACCTCCACATCAGCTATACAGGGTCCTACTCTGTCTATAGTCTCAAGTGATGCAGCAAGTATAGAGGTCTCAGCAGAATCAAGTCCACTAGGTATCTCAAGTTTAGCTATAGAATTGCCTCCATTCTTTTCAACATCAACTTCAATCCTTCCAACTTTATTCTTAACCTGAAGCTTTCTGAGATCCATATCAGGACCCAGGAGGCCTTCTGTCTGTCCAAATATGGCTCCAATCACATCAGGTTTTTCTACCACTCCTTTTGATTTAATAGTTGCTTTGATAATATATTTAACAGATGAATTAGGTAAATCAGTCATTAATAATCACCAAGTATATTTAAGGCTCTATCTTTTTCAATATCGACAACTAGCTTTTTCCTCCTGCTGCGGTGCCCGGACAAAATACCGACTTTTTCTCCCAGTATCTCCGACAATCGTTCCACCAGTTCCCTGTTAGCTCTTCCTTTCTCGGCCCCGGACTCAAGAAAAATCTTTGGAAAACTTCCGGAAAAATCTACGTCGAATTCTTCACTTGAGGGCTCAACCTTCACGTAAAACTCCGACATAAATATGAATTAAATAACAAGTATTAAAACTTCAGAGGCTGTGTTCCAGCGGTTCGTAGCGCTGTCTTCTTGGTTTTCTGTTGACAGGTTCCATCCCAAAATAGGCTCTTGTCTCGTTCAGATAACGTCTGGCCTCTTCCTGGGCAAATTCTACCCAGTAAAGAAACTGCCTGCGATAAACATTGTTGAACCATATCCTTCTGAGGAAAGAGTGATGCCATTTGTCCTTTCCTGGCATGTCAACAATTAGGTAAACATCTAGATCCAGCTCCATCGGCCCGTATAGTCCTCCTCCACCTTCCTTGTCCTTGAGGGGTCCCTGGTTGAAGTACTTGATCTTGAACCTCAGTTTTGTATCGGCTCCTGTATCATTGAAACCTCCTTCAAGAGGTCTCTCAGCTATAATTCGGACTTTCATGTCGTTGTTGCTTAGGTTTTCTTCATAGTATACTTCCTGTACCTCATCAAAGTTGAGATCTTGTTCAAGAATATCCAGTAATTTCTCATAATAATTGACAACGTTGAAAGTCTCAAACCACTCCTCCTTTGAAAGTATCTCCCTTTCAACTCTAACCGTCATCATAAATCCCTCTCTGAGCCGAAGTTTGGAACAAAACCTTCACGTTTACTTCTGCCTATGGCCTCCGTAGATCCTATAACTTGTCTTAACCTTGAAGCAACCTCAATAGCAAGTTCTTCCGCTTCCTCCTTGTATATTTCCCATTCCGAACTATTAACTACACCCTGTACAAAGTTCAGTATTTTTTCCTTGGCCTTCGAATATACCGATGTCTTGCCTATAGGTGTAGAACCAACGAACTTGTCAAGATGGTTCCACTCCGGATCTTTTTTCCTCGTAACTCTCCCAGTAATCTCGAATCTTCCCTTCACAGTGTTTTCGCCATCCCTCCTGTTGGGCCTTGGTTTCTTGACACGGGTCTTTATCTTTATCCTTATCCTCGTGTATGGATCCTTGTACCTGTATGCAAAAATATCTGGTTTCATTGGAAGTGATTCCCATATCTCGCTTCTGTCCTCCTCTATCTCGTCGAAACCAATTTCCTCAAGTATCCTCAAAACATGCTTGTAGTACTCTGCGACCTCTTCGATATTCTTGCCGTAAACCTCCTCGCGCCTTTTTATAACATCTTCTTTCATATTGACCACTCAAAGGTTTTTGAGGCTGCCTCTCAACTCTGAATGCACCTCTCTGACAAGTTCAGCTGTATCTTCTTTCCATTTACCTCTTGCCTGGCCATATATGAACTTGTCATAAATACTTCTAAAAGCATAATACCATACGCTTCTTTTTCCGTTTTCGTTGGAATAATTGGTCACTACTTCACCCTTTGAATCCACAGTAACTGTAGCTGATTTACCTTCGGCCTCGTCCTTTGTTATGTTCAGTACCAGGGTTACCTCCTTGTAAGAAAAATCATCTACCTCAATGTAGCAGTTGATCTTGGATATGATAAGGCCTCTTTCAACATGGTGCCGGAACTTTTCTTCTTCAACCCTGTCAAACTTGAACCTGGATTCGAGTAGGTGCTTAACTTCCTTGTAAGCATTCTCCCAGTCAGAAACATTCACCGTCGTTGTTTTCCTTCCGACCTCCTCTTCTATATACATATGAAGAAATGAACATCACAACTTAAAATAAGTAACCGAAAATCCCAGTACTTCGGAATGTTCGTGGACAATTCTTTGGTTTCACGTTTTTTCTAATTAATTGTTCAGAAAAATGTTGGAAATGGAGAGGGTTTAGGTAAACTAGAGGGGTTCTAGGGTTGAAAAAACAGGTTTACAGGGCTTCTAGTAAGAGTTATGACTAGGAGAAAGAGGGTTGATGCCGAAGAAAAAAAAGGTTTTTTAGTCGTCTGGTGGATCTGCCAGGTTGGTAATAATCTAAAAAATAACGTATTTAGGGAGAAACTACATTATATCTTCGTCCATATATTTTTCCATGTATTCTTCCTCTATATCATCGACCAGTTCTCTCTTGTTTTCAAGCTTTTCTTTCTTGTCCTTTTTTATTGATGTGTTGAGTCCTGAAAACAGCACTGCGTGATAAACCATTACAAGTGAAAGTGTGGGTTCGCCCAAAACACTTCCCAATCCATAACCGATGGTAGCTCCCAAAGCAGAGTATTTTCCGGCTTCTTTCTTGAAACCTATATCTATATCTTCTATTTTTTCATCAAGTTCCGATCTTATTTCGTCACAGCTATCAAGAAAATGATTTATATATTCTTGAGTATTGTTCTCTCCCAGATCTTTTTCAAGGCTGTAATCGCTTAATCCTGTTTCTTCCAATTTATCAGTTAGCTGATATATATAGTTCTTTGTATCTTTTTTTGATTTAAGGTTTGGAGGTCTAATTTCTTTTGAGCGGTCTTCTTCAAATAAATCCGAGACAAAATTTTCGTAAACTTTTCTCTCGAAGAAGTCATCAAGGCTTTCGAGATTTCTGCTCCAAAAACCCTGTGTTTTATCGTAAATCTTTTCCAAACCCATACGACACAAAGAAGTATAGTTAGCTGATATTCAAAAACTATGGGGCTGTTACATTTCATTTATCCAGGTATTTATTTTGTGATGCTATTTTTACTTATGAAAGAATTATGAACAGTCTTGTAATTAAATTACCTGCTTCCATAATTAATATTGTTTAGATGGTTCATTATCTCTGTCCGGATGCCAGTTCCTCAAGCAGGTCAACATATCCTGGCCATGTGTGCAAAAGATCTGTTTGTGTCACTATGCCCACTACATCTCCCGAGCCAGAAACTATCGGTATTCTTGATATATCGTTCTTTATCATTTTTACAGCAACGTCATAAACACCGTCTGTTTTAAAGCAAACGATAACGTCTTCTGTCATCACATCCTTTACTTTTATAGAAGAAGGATCTTTTTCTTTGGCAACTACTTTATATAAAATATCTTTTCCTGCTATAATCCCTATCACTTCATCGTTCTCTACAACCACTAGCCCTCTAACGTCCTTGTTTTCCATTTCCTGTGCAGCTTCGCTGATAGTGGTTTCCTTGTCTATTCCAAACACTTCTTCACTCATTATTTCGCTGACACTCAACTTATCCATACCAAAAAATTGTCAACCAAGGTAATTAAAACTATCTATTATTATCTGAAATGAAACAAAAAATGAAGGTGAAACAAATGTTTGAACCACACACCCCCTTGTTTCATCTGGAACAAAAACCGGTCAACAAAACCGGTCCGGCGGAACAACTAAACACCCCTTCATTTCTCCTAAAATAACCACTATAAAATAACAACATAAAACAGTTTTGTTGAGTTCTTTAGATAGGAAAAAACTTCACATACATATATAACAAAACAACAATTTCCACCACAACAAAACATATAAACCCTGTTCAAAATTTTTGGACCTTGTGAACGAAAACCATATAAACCCCTTAGTTTCATGTGCAGAAATAAATAAAAACCCCTTGGAAAAACGATTACAAAACCTTTGAACACGTGAAAAATATTTAGTCAGCTGTGAACTGGCCAAGACTTGACTGTCGATCAGCCCGTCCAAAAAGAGAAATAATCTGGTCTTTCAGAAGGTATATGTACTGTTCTCTATATGTAGATATATCAAATTCGTCTGCTATCTCTTCAGAAGGCTCCAAATACTTTCTTATAGCTCCTTCAGATACTGTCAACAGAAGTTTACCTCCGCATTCTGTACACTCTCCTCTAAGAGGTACTCGTCGATACTTCTCATTGCAGTCAACACATCTGAATCTCTGGCGGGAAAAAGCGTTAAGGTTACCCTTTATATCCGGTATGAAATGCTCCGTTAACAGTAGCTCTGCAAGCATATCCTCGTCAACCGACTTTATTGTCTCTCCAAGAGTGAGCTGTGTCTGAACTTTCTCGGACATATCTCCCAAACTAACATAGTTGGACTGTACAGGACCATCCTCAATATCTGTACATGGATGAGTGTAGCCAAAATCAAAGGGTTTATCCTTCTCTATAAGGTTTTCCGCTATATCTACGTCAACCTCAAAAGGAGAACAAAACTCTTGAGATTTTTCATACAACTCAAGAGGATACTCGTCCACGATATCAACGTTCCAGGACTCGTCATCTACCTCGTCAGGATGCAAAATTGTGGAAAGAATTAACGGAGCGTCCATAGTTCTTGAACCTGTGCTGTCCGGTAAAAACTGTCTTGAAAAGTTTAAAAGAGCGTCCATCAAAAGGATTACGCTGTCCTCGTCTCCGTCGCAGTTACGTCTCTTTGCCGCGTGCCAGTAAGGATGTGCATATGTGCCTTTAGCATCGGCGAATCCAACGATCCTTCCCACTATTCCTCCGGATGTGTGAGGTGCAAGACCTATAACAAGTTCTCCAACAACGTCGTTCGGTTCCTCAAATCCATAAAAAGAATCCATGCCGTAGAATTTTTCTAGGAGCTCGTCAACAAACTTAGAGACATTGAAAAGATACTCGTCAGCAGAATAATTGAAAGAGTTCTTTGAAAGAACTATGTCCTGTGGTTTTAAAGTTAAAACCTGGTTCTCGTCCTCAAGTGGTTCTCCGTTTATATCTTCCTTGTAACCCATTTCCCTTAGTTTTTCAACTGAAGTACTGATCTCGCAGGGCTTGAAATGAGTAAGGGTGAGATCCGTTGAGTCATATCTAACTGTGCCGTCCTTGTTCACATAAAGGTCGTATTTTTCCCTCAAAAGCCCTTTTTCTATCGGTTCAACATGTCTGTGCTTTCCGGTGACTTTTTTGGGAGATTTCAATAATTCGGGTAACACCCTCATACCCAGGTTTCTCTTCGCCTTGTTCATTAGCTCCTTGACAGGTATATCCGTCCATTTTTTCCTGCTTGTTTCGGTTCCACACGAACCGCACTTGTCCTTGTCGGTTTTTCTCCCGCATTTCTTGCATATCTTGATGTTCTCAACATCTCCTTCACAGTAAGGACAGTATGAAAAATGAACGATCCTGTTACAGCTTTCACAGTAATTCTGTATTATCTCCTCGTTCACAGTACCGTACTCCCCATAACTCCTCATTATATTACGCATTCTTCCTCCCTCTTCAGATCCACAGGGAAAAAGAAAATGAGGATCTCCTTTCAAAGATCTTCTCTCGGCTTTTTCCGGTCTGCCCATCCTCCCGCCTATATAAATAGTGTCTCTTTTTCTCAGCTCGACTCCAAGGACTTCGGTTATTTTCTCAAGTATGCTATCCTCGAAATCTTCTGCAGAAGTGTTTTCAGGATCCAGTGAATTGTATAAAATCTTGGAATCTTTTTCAGACAAAACTATTTTATCGTCTTCCACCTCGTGTTCGACGAAAAGTTCCTCAAGCGGTTCTTTAGCATCTTTACCAAGTTTCATTCGATCTCCGGAGTTAAAATCTGTTTTTTCAACCTCTTCATACAGTTTCTTAAAAACTTCAAAATCAATACCGGACCAGAAAAAAGTCAGCCATGGATGAAGAGGTATCCCTAGCTCATCAGAAATCTTCATGCCCTCCTCGAACTCCGGCACCTCAAAAGGTCTCTCCACAAATCTATCGATATCTATATCTTCTACAGTTTCTCCTCCTTCAATCTCTTTTTTAGCCTCTTGAGCCCACCATTCCACTACATATGGAGAAGGAACCAGATCCTTTCCGTTCTCAACGAACTCGCCATACGGAACAAGAACATCTCCAAGAAAAAGTATCTCATCGACATCATCCTTCAACTTTCTGGCTTGTTCAACCGTTTCAATACATCTGACTGTGCCGTCTTCAAGCCTAACAACAGGTCCCTCAATAGAATCACATGGCATCGAAACCGTTGCCTTTCCCGGGTACTCCATCTTAAGCTGTGTGCCCAGAGCCATAAAACCCTCTGTTATTACAAGCGTGGCCGGGTGAAAAGAAAGAGATGCAAGACCTGCTGTTCTGGACCTGCCGTATCTAATTCTAAAACCTCCTCTTCTATTTGGGAATGAAAAAATAGGCCTTCCTGCAACAACATGATCTAGAAACTTGTCGCTGGACGTATAACCGACTTTCTCTTCTTCCTGTTCTTCCTCTGATTCTTCCTCTTCATCATCAGAACCCGAATGAATTTCGTGCTGAAGTTCAAGATAATCCTCAACCCATGACCAGTTAGTAATGTTGAACTCCTCACCATAGCTATTGACCCTTTTCTTTATCTTCGGGGCCTTAAGAGGTAAACCGTCGAGATATATCAAACACATTCCCCCTCTAATCCTGTTGGTATCGATCCTTTCCAGGTCTTTTTTGCTGGATACTTCAAGGCTTTCAGTAGGGGTTCCTGTTATTTCAACAGGTACGTTTTCCGCAATAAACCTTGTCTCCTTTCTTTCTGGAGTATACTGCTTGGTTGTTACCCTAGTATAATAATCTTCAACTTCCACGGCGTATCTCTCTATTTCATCATCTCTTATCTTGAATCTGTCAAGTCCGACACTTTTTCTGATATAATCAGCAAGAAGAACTGACATGGCGGAAGCTGTCCCACCTGCTGATCTGATGGGTCCCGCATATGACACAGCCAGATACTCTGTGCCGTCATCGTTTTCTTTTATATACGAATCTGATATTCCTTCCAGTGGCGCAGTGACGATACCACCTGTCATATATGCAAGCCCAACTCTTAATCCAGCATCAACAGCATCTTCAAGAGAATCAAATTCTATAAATTTTTCTTCAGCTATCTCCCCGCCTATTTTGAAAGCTACCCTTTCATCGTTTTTACCATATTTTTCTTCAAGTTCCTTGATCCTATCCTCAGCTCCACAACCCTCAAGTTCAGGGTATAGAGAAGCAGAAATAAGACCCAGAGACTTGGCAGCAAGATTCTCGGCTACAGGTATATCAACAGAGTCTTCGGGGTCTTTTCCCTTGGACCTTGCTCTCTCCGCAACTTCATAGGCTTTATCAGTCTTCTTCTCAATGCTTTCGAAATAACTCTTCATGCTTTCATCCATTTATTTACACCTGTCTTTCTGAACTGTGTTATTCACTACTATACCTCCTTCACCTTCACGTCCCTGGAGGAAAGGTTCACAAGTGCGATTTTTCCCGGGTCTGGTTTGTGTCCCATCCTTTTCTGGAAAGATGTCTGGCTCTGAAGTGTACCCGATGATATCAGATTTATTCCCTTGTAATTGGAAACATTGAAACCATGAGTATGTCCCATAACAAAAATATCGGGTACTTTATCAATAACGAGATAATCCCTGTCCTCAGGGCTTAAAAGGCTGGTACCGTATGTTGGTGCGAGATGTCTTCTCTTTATATAATCCACCATGCATCTGCAAGGATCTTCATAGGCGTTTTCTCTTAAATCCGGTATTGAATCCACGTGACCGTCAAATGAATATCCGTGGTACAGTAAAACTCTGAGACCTTCACCTTCTTTACTATCATGTATTTTCACGGTTGCGGGATTCGAAAGAAAATGTACGTTTTGTTTATCATGCAGGTTTTCGCAGATTTTTTCAGGTAAAGGTGGCTGAGGCTCGGCCATTCTAACAACGTCGTGGTTTCCAGGTGTTACAATTATCTGTATATGTTCCGGTAGTATCTCAACAAATTCTTGGAACTGATCGTACTGACTGTAAACATCTTCAACAACCAGGTCGTCTTCCTGACCCGGATAATTCCCTATACCCTCAGCGATATCACCGTTCAGAAAAACATAACCTATTTTTTCCGCAATACCACTACCAGAACAAATCCACTCGGCGAATTTCATCGCTTTATTCTCTAGAGTATCTTTTGAACCAAAGTGGAGGTCCGATAAAAAAGCAGCGTAAACTTCGTCATCAGTCTCGCCATAATCCCTGGAAAGAGGTACATCAGGTCTAACAACTTCACTAGAAAAAACTATATCATCCCCTGTAACCCCTTTAAACCCCAGTACCTCATCAGAAACAATCCACTCGCCCTCATCCTCATCCACCAAAACCTTTGTTGAGCCTGTGTCATCCTCAACATTAACAATCCACCTTCCGCTACTTACCTTGTACTTGTTCTCCACCATTCCAATTATAGAAACATCCTCTTTTTCACTGTAACTACTCAGCCTTCCTATCGATACAGCATCAGAAAGCTCTACTCTATTGATCAGAAAATCCTTCAAACGGAAAAACCTGTCGTTGAAATACTGAACGAATTCATCCACATCTTTTTCTTTTTCTGCACCTTCAAAACATTTCTCAACCGTGATGCTTGTCTCAAACTCTTTTTCTTCACATTTATCCTTGGACCTGATCCTGGAAAGTGTCTCCTTGTCAAGATGATCTATTTCTTCTTCAAACTCTTTAACTTTGTAAAAATCTCTTTCAGAAATAGAATCTACTATTTCAGGACTTAATGTAATTCCTTCTTCCATAAATCTTTTTACTATGCCGTTTTTACTCATCTAGAACCCTTCACAAATAAAATTTATCCTCTAACATGTTGGAAAGTTTTTTCGTTATATGAGAATCCAGATCCACTGAA
Source organism: Candidatus Nanoanaerosalina halalkaliphila (assembly GCA_022729335.1). Taxonomy (GTDB): domain Archaea; phylum Nanohalarchaeota; class Nanosalinia; order Nanosalinales; family Nanoanaerosalinaceae; genus Nanoanaerosalina; species Nanoanaerosalina halalkaliphila. The sequence continues at coordinate 11,246 of JALDAE010000006.1, read as the reverse complement.
ATCTTTCTTGTCCTTCCATATCTACCTTTCGAAACAACTCTTGCGTTAATAACACCGAGCATATCAAGTTCGGCTATAAGATCGCTTATTCTTCTTTGGGTCAAAGGATCCGTCCCCGCCTTCCTGGCCTGGTCCTGGTATTCCTTGTAAACATCGCCTGTATGTACCTCACCTTCATCCATATTTATTATGGTGTAAAGTATGATTTGAGAGTGTTTTGGTTGGTTTCTGACTGCTTCAACCACCCTGTCTTTTTCTATTTTGTTTTGTGCTTGATCAACATATTCGGTGGTGACTTTATTTTTTTCATCTCTTTCAGCAAGTTCTCCGGCAACACGAAGCAAATCAATAGCTCTTCTTGCATCTCCATGTTCGCTTGCAGCAAGTGCAGCGCATTTAGAGATAACACCGCTTCCAATAACATCATCATTAAAGCCTTCCTCACACCTCTGTTTCAAAATCTTTTTAAGTTCCATTCCATCATAGGGAGGGAAAATAATTTCTTCCTCTGAAAGAGAGCTCTTAACCCTTGCATCTATATAGTCAACAAAATTTAAATCGTTAGAAATACCCACAAGTGAAACCTTTGTTGATTCAAGGTTGTCGTTAATCCTGGTTAAATTATACAGGAAATCATCTCCTATTTTCCTTACCAGAGCATCTATCTCATCCAGAACTATAATAACAACACCTTCTTTTTCCTCCATAGCCTCAAAAAATCTATCATAAACAGCATCCGTAGGGAGACCTGTTGCAGGTACTTCAGCTCCTAACTCTCTTGCAAGCTTTGCAGAAAGTCTGTACTCTGTATCAGCAACTTTTTTCATCTTGCAGTTTATATAAATAATATCCAGTGAACTAGGGCTTGTTTCAGCAACATTCAAAAGCTCATCACATACATGTTTTGTAACCAGAGTCTTACCTGTTCCAACAGTTCCATATACAAAAACATTTGAAGGATCATTTCCTTTCAAACAAGGGGCAAGTATCGATGCAAGCTCGTCTATCTGTTCTTCTCTGTGGAGTATATCATCCGGATGGTAGGTATTAGAAAGAATATCCTTGTTCTGAAAAATGGATTCGTTTTCCAAGTACTTGGTGAACTTATCCTGTAATGAACTCATTGTACCCCTGATGGAATAAATTAGAATCACTAATCTTAAAACCTTTTCCACTTGAAACAAGGTAGTTATACTCCACCACCCCTGCATTTCCTTTGGAACCTAAATAGAATAATAAAATAAAATTATAACAGTGTTATATTATTGCCATTTTACTTTTATCATCTGAAATTTCAGTTGCAAATGAAACAGAGGTGTCGGACGGTTGTATTATTATAACAGTGTTATGTTTATTCTTTTTCTTGTTTCACAGGAAAAATTTCTATAACACGTTTATGTGAAGTAAATTTAACATAACAGTGTTATCGGTTTTTACAGGAACAGAACAGGTATAATTATACAGGACATCAGTAAAGATTTTTTTGAATCAAGGCGTGAAGTTATGATACCTATACCTGTTGAAATGAAATAAATTCCTACACCGGTATGTCCTGTGTTTATGAATATAAGGAACAGCAAGAAACATATGATTATCAGTTTAATACTTTTCTCGTTTATATTTTCAAGCAGAGAGATGAAAAAAAGAACTATTTTTCTGCTCAACAAAAAAGTGATTCCAGAGCTGATGAACCCAATAGCTACTATATCCATTAAATATAAACTAGAAGGCCTGTAGTTAGATAATAAGTAATCTGCAAGCCCTGTTCTAGATGTCAGTGCAATGTTAAAAATCAAAATAGAGGTCATTATGTTAGTTGTGTTCACGGATCCAAGTGCAGACAGAAACTCGATTCTGTCTTCAGTATTCAGTACGGTAGCTGTAGATGAAGGACCCACTCCAGGAAGTACTGATGAAAAAATACCTGCCAGAAAACCCTTGAAACCTCCTTTTATATTTTTCCTATCAGGTGAACCCCTGAACATTGTCTGATCAGGGAAACTGTTACCAAATTTTTTGACCAGAACCGGTGTTCCAAAGAGACCTGTGAATAGAGGGAGAAAACCCTCGGATCCACCGATTGAATTAATATTAAATACCAAGAAACCCACAAATGAACCAAGTAAAACCGTTATTAAAGCGTGTAACACATTTTTTGAAGATAAAACAATATATAACAGAATAAAAAATATCAAGAAACCCTGTAAACCAGATATTAATTCCAAAAAATTTCTGTAAAAAATATTCAGTAAAGGGAACGATATACAGGTAATCAAAACTCCTGATATTGATCCGTAATAAGTTTTGAAAAATGCTTTAGGACCTTCTCCCTGACTAACTAGTTTTTTCCCTGGTAAAGATATCAAGGGAGAGCTCTCGTCCGGAATACCTATGAATATAGAGGGTCCGTGATTGATCAGACTGTGAGTTATTCCAAGCCCTATACTGAAGAACATCATTTTTTCAGAGGAGGATGAATACACCATTAGCAAAGCAAATACAGTATTTGGATGAACTCCAGGAAGACTCCCCGTCAATATACCGGTCGAACAACCCAATACAATGAATACTATTTTAGTAAAAATCTATGTTTTACCCTTTAGAGAACCAGATCCATTACATTATATAGGATTTGTACAAGAAAAAACTTGTTATAACACTGTTATATATTTATAAGTGAATATAACACTGTTATATACTGCCATGATTAAAAAGTATGGAGTGAAAAATAAGTCGTGATAAAGATGTTTAATCCTAACAACATGGAAAAGATGATGAAGCAGATGGGTATGAAAACCGACGACATAAATGCAAAGAAGATAGTTGTGGATCTGGGTGACGAGGAAATGGTTTTTGAACAACCTGAACTTACCAAGATATCTGTGAAAGGAAAGGATATGTTTCAGCTACAGGGAGAATTTGAGAAAAGAGCCAAGGGACCTTCAGAAGATGATATTGAATTAGTGGCAGAAAAAGCTGATGTGTCCAAGGAAGAAGCAAGAGAAGCTTTGAAAGAAAATAGTGATTTGACCGAGGCTATAATGAGCCTCGAGTAATCTTTTTTTATTTGAAACTTTATTTCTACTCTACATCAAGCACATCCAGTACAATAGCATAAGCAGGACGCGTCACAGTTATACCAACAATAACTCCTATAATTGTGGTTATTGCGAATCCTCTTACAGCTCCTGCACCTATCGTCATTACAGGTATCATCGCACCAATAGTGGACGCGGCCGATGTGAAAATAATGAAGAAAGCTCTCTTCACCCTTTTCTTCAATGACTTGATTCTTTCCCTGGTCCTCTCATCGGTGATAATAATCTGGTCGTCGACACCAGTACCCACTGCGGATATAATACCTGCTATAGCCGCAAGATCAAGACCTGTTGAGAAATTTATCATCCCTATCAAGAATAGGGAAACAACAGGAAACAGTAATACAGTGAAATCGTTCTGTTTTAAACCTGTTACAACTCCGATTAATGTAGGAACACCCACCACCAAAAACATTAATCCTAATCCACCCGCCGTGTCAAACAGGTGAGATCCATCAGCGAAAATTCCTATCATGATGAATACTTCGGAAAACCCTGTCACGATAATAGGTATAGCCACTTTCGGAGTGTTGTACCTGATAAATATCAAGAGACCTACACCTACAACCGCAAAGAATATAGCGGTCAAAGCAACTCTCATGAATTCTTCACCAAGTACTGCGGAAACAGTATCGGTTGAAGAAATTGTAATTGGTACAGGCAAAGAACCTGATTCAAGAACAGATCTTAAAGTATCTCTCTGTTCTCTTGCTTCTTCTCTAGTAGGTTCACCACCACTTATCATAGGTTCTGTTACGACTTGTTCCCTGAAAACAGATGCAACGTTTAACGAACTTATAACTTCTTCATCAAGAATCAAAACAAGTTCAGTTCCCTGTAGATATGTTTCATCTTCTCCAGGGACTGTCTGCCCGACTTCAAAGTTCTGCGCCAGATCTCTAAATCTCTCTGCAGCTGTTCTTTCTATGGAAACCTGGAACTGGAAACTGTACTGACCTTCCTGTCCCCTAACATATGACTGTGCAGGATTGATATCCACTCCCGTTATGTCTTCGCCGCGGTATGCTACAAGTCTGATGTTGTATCTTCCTTCCTCTGTTCTGTTTACGAATTGGACAGGTACACTGTATTCAGATCCCTGGATTTCTTCCTCCTCTCCCTGAGCTATCTCTGTTTCACCTATAACTATCGAATCGTTTCGTCCCTCTAGCTCGAACTCGGAACCTCCAAGCAGCAATGTTTCACCGTCCTCGGCTTCTTTAGAAAGAGACGCCTTGAAAATACCTTCCCGGTCAACAATCTCCCTCAGTTCCTCAGTTGTTGCTCCAGCCATCTCCAGCTGAATAAAATTTTGATCAGCTGTTAAACTACTAACAGAACGTATGGTCATATCTTCTAATCCATAAGCATCAACACGAGTCCTCAAAGTTCTGATAGTCCTTTGGATCATCTCTTCATGCTCTTCGTATGGAACGTCAGAAAGATCAGGTTCTATCATAACTCTTGCTCCACCAGCAAGATCAAGTCCCTGTATAACATTTGTTTCAATCTCTGTCTCTCCATCTTCCGTTTCCACATAATGTGGTCCTATAGCCACTAGAGCGGCTAACAAAGCAGTTATAAGCATCCAAATTCGCCATTCTCTGAAAAGTTCTTTAAACACCATTATATTCTCCCCTCGTCGTACATCTTTAGTATTGCTGCGTTTCCAAGCCAGGTTATAGGCATATCTATAGCCAGTCCCATGATCATCACTGTCGCTATCTGATCCAGGACAGGTGAAGTCGAAACGATAAGTAGAATTGTGAAGGCAACTATACCTCCTGCTGACATAGTTGTACCTGTCGCAATCGAGTCTCTAATCCTTTCTTTTAGAGTGCCCTCCTTTTGTTTGAGAACTCTCGTGGAAAGTACAATGTCAGTGTCCACAGAATAACCAATAAGCATCAAAAGTGCTGCAAGCGAACCAAGCGTCAAGTTAATACCTAAAACGTTCATCCCTGCAATAGCAAACATTATGATCGAAAATGCGGATAATATAACCGCTATTGAAGGTACAAAAGACCTGAAAGCAACGAATATCGCTGTTGACATGACAAGGAAAGCGATCAACACAGCCAACTGAGCCTCAAACAGGAAACCTTCAGAAACTGCAGCACCCATCATACTAACGCTTATTTCATCGAAATCTTCGATACCAGCATCAACAAGTATCTGCTCTATCTCGGATCTTGTCTCTATTTCTGTCTGCGTCTCTATTAATATCCACTTCTGCTCGCCTCTTGACATCTCCCTCACGTTCAGATTTTCAAGTTCGCCTTCAAGAGGTTCAGATATCATGTCCGTTGTGACATCTCCCGGGACCCGAAACTGTATTTCTGTACCACCGGTAAATTCTATTCCAAGTTCGGCGATATTTCCTGTATTATAATAGGTAGTTCCTATTACAGCAAGAGAAAGAACAATTATTGCAACAGGAACAAACATCCATTTATTGTAATTGTCAAAAATGCTGCTGGTTCCTTTTTCGAATTTTTCCTGAAATTTTTCCCTAAATCCGGACATACAGTAACAAAGATTGGTTAACTATTTTAAATTTAACTTGATAACCGTATTTCTAATGGGTTATATAGACGGAGTTTTGGATTTTTTCCGGGAAGACTTCGAAGCAAAACACGCTATCTATTTTTTCGTAATTATGATTATTTTTGGAGTGGCTCTATGGGTAAGATATCTACCTGCAGATAACATGGAATATATACAGGCTCTAGATCCCTACATGATTACAAGGATGTCCGCATCAATAGCGGAGTCAGGAAGTCTTCCAGCAGTTGATGTTCTGAGATACTTTCCGTATTTTAACCCCACGTACATGATAAACGAGGGAACGGTCGTAATACCCGCACTTATGTTCCAGGTGGCTAGAAGATTCGGTATGGACTTTCTCACATGGGCCCAGTTCTACCCTGCTTTTATGGGCGCTCTAGCTATTTTCCCAATCTATTTTGTTGGCAAAGAGATGTTTGACAGGAAGGCAGGTGTTCTGGCGGCTTTCTTTCTAGCGACTTCGGTTGCTGTGATGCACAGATCATCTGCAGGATGGTTCGGAAAAGAACCACCGGCAATGTTCCTCATGATAACTTCCATATACTTCTTTTTCAAGGCCTGGGAGGAGGACAAGTGGTGGCCAGGTATTGTTGCAGGTGTTGTTGCAGGTATCTCCGGAACAGCCTGGGGAGGAACCAGATTCCTTTACATGCTTTACCCTGTCACGGTACTGGGTTTCGTGGCCGGCCTACCTATCGTTGCTTCCGTTATAGTTAACATATTCGGTAAAAAGATGAAGAAGCTTGACGTGGGCAGAGTATTTAAGGCCTACACACCTTTTGCCTTGTTAGGAACTACTTTGACGGTAATTCTGGATGGTTCTTCGAACACCATGACTTTCCCGAACACATATTTTTACTTCCACATAGGTGTACTGGCATTCCTGACCATAAGATATGCTGTGGAGAAGTACGACCTGGTTTCGGAGGACAACTTACCGTATGTACCTCATATTTTGGTGTTCCTCGGAGGTCTGGCATTAATACTATCACCTGTTTATTCACAGACCGTGGCCAGCACAACATCCAGCATTATAAGCAGAGCTCTACAAGACAGTACCGGTGTTATTGGAGGAACTGTTGCTGAAAACACTCCTTCGACTGTTAACGAAGTTGTGGTTCAGCTCGGAGCTTCAATGAGTGCTGAGAGATACCCTGCAATAGGAATGTTTGCTGATTATTTCAGCGGATGGACTTTCGGAGTTATAGGTCTTGGAATAATAACTGTGCTCTTTTGTTCTCTTTTCTACAAGCATTACTTCGAATCCGACAAGATCAAGAGAAACATAGTTTCCGGCGGTGTTTCTGTTGCTGTACCGTTGTTAGCTATTTTGATTCATAGAGGTCTAGCAGGTGGAGGCGTATCTGGTTTCTTCCCTGCAATAATCTTGACAACTTTAACGACCTCCTTAGTATTTTTATACAACTCGTTCACCTCTGAAAAAGGTCTGGAGCAGTGGATAATAATTCTCTATTTAATAGGGTTTGTAACACTTGGCTTTTCGGTATTTATAGGTGAGCTTTACCTGGCTGCCGGGATCGGAGCACTGAATGGAGTGGCCATAATGTTACAGAAAGGAGAGGATATGGAGATAGAATTCAGCTGGTCATATATAATCGTAGTTGTCTGGATGGTTTCCACAATCTACGGTGCAACGCAGAGATCAAGGCTTTTCATCCTAACAGGAGCGCCAACAGCTCTGGTTGCGGGTCTTGGTCTCTCAAAATCCATTGATTATGTGAAAACTTGCAACTTCTGGGACCGGTTCTCCGGAGATGTATTCTTCAAATTGTGCCTTGCTGTGGGTGCAATATTTCTAATAGTTTTCAACGTTACCGCTGTTCATGTAAGAAGTGAACAGATAGGAGGATCTCCTGAAGAACCATGGTACGATGCATTTGAATTTATGAGGGAGGAAACCCCGGAAGGTTCGGTTATGCTTTCATGGTGGGACTACGGCTACTGGACACAGTCCATAGGGGAGAGACCCACGATTGCTGATGGAGGTAACCACCGCCACTACACAAATGAAAACGTTACTGAAAGAGTTAACTACCCTATAGCAGAGTTTTTATCATCTGAAAATCCTGAGAACCATACGGACTGGTTAGAAAAATACGGCACCGATTACATATTTTTGGACAGCACCATGATAGGCAAATTTTCGGCTGTTTCACAGATAGCAAGAAGATCGAATGAAGATTTTCACAGGATGGAAGAGGTTAACTGCGCATTTGATCAGACTACAGGTTCCTGCCAGGTATCGGAAGTAGGAGACAATACAGTGATACATTACCAGCTAGAAGAAGGTCTCGAGTTACTTTTACCTGTTGATATGACAGGTGATGGTGTAGAGGTGGGTTCCGCTCCGGTCATAACAGGAGGAGGTCATGAGATACAGGTTAATAATGTGTGTTCGGAGGACGGTCTTCAAGAGTTCGGTGAAGGAGGCAGTACCGGAGGATTCCAGGAAGCGATTCGAGAATCCTTGACACATGGAAGGGATTTCGGAGGCTGTGTATCGATTCATCCGTACTACGGTCCACAGAGACTTGTTATGGTGCCGCCCGCTGTGATGGATTCAACCCTGGTAAGGCTTTATTTGATGGATGGTGAAGACATAGATTTTGTTGATAAAGTATTTGATAACGGATACGTCAAGATGTGGGAAGTTGAAGGGTGATTACTATCTGGTCCATAATTGTATCGGTTCTGATAGGATTTATAACAACTTATTTTCTCACCCCTCTTTCGATAGATTTTCTGAAATCTTCTGGTATTCTTGGTATTGACCAGCAGAAAAAAGACAGACCCGAAATTCCTACTTCCGGAGGCATATCGGTTATATTCGGTTTTTTAACTGCTGTAAGCATTTTTATAGGTATAAGGACTTTCGTATTTGTTTCTGTTGAAAACTCTCTTGTGCTTGCATCCCTATCATCAGTACTTGTCATAGGGTTAATAGGTCTTATAGACGATATACATGTAAAAAAGGCCGAGGAGTTTGTTAAGAAAGAAAGTCAGCTTTCCGTAGGTTTCAAAAGATGGTGGGTGAAACCGCTGTTTGTAATACCCGCTGCTCTTCCTTTGATGGTGGTTAGAGCAGGCCAATCATCCATGATGCTTCCTGTTTTAGGTTCAGTAGACTTTGGAATTTTGTATCCTCTTATACTTGTCCCTGTTGGAGTTATATGTGTTTCTAACGCCACAAATATGCTAGCAGGCCAAAACGGTCTAGAAGCCGGTACAGGAGCTATAGCACTGCTGTCTATCGGCGTTTTTTCTTTACTTAATAACAGGATAGAGGCTGCAGCACTCTCACTATCGATGGGTTTTAGTCTTTTGGCTTTTCTCCGATACAATTTTTATCCTGCAAAGATACTGCCGGGCGACTCATTAACATATTCTTATGGAGCTGTTATAGCAGCTTCTGCAATAATAGGTAATGTTCAAAGATTTTCGGCCTTTGTTTTTATTCCTTGGATAATTGAGGCATTTTTGAAACTAAGATCTAGATTTAAAGCCAGCTCGTTAGGAGAATTAAGACATGACGGCACTCTTGAACCCAAACATGACAGGATATACTCTCTTACGCATTTATTGATGAAATTTGACGGAATGACGGAGAGAAAACTGGTTATCTGTATGTATGGTATAGAGGCAGTCATTTGCTTAATTGCATTTATAATCTTTTTGTAAATTTAATTCAAAATAGGTAAAATAATGAACAAACTCAAGGTTTTTCGTTACGTTTTTGCTTTTTTTGTTGTAGTCGGAGGTCTTTATTATGTTTTTTACGGAGTTGAATTTTCCGAGATTTTAAATTCTCTGGCAGGGATTAACCCTTTTTTCATTATTTTATTTTACTTTGTACAGATTGTGATTACTTTTCTGCTAAGTCTGAGATGGAAGATGATTATAGCGGAGAAAAACGTCGATATTGGATACTTAGAATCCTTCAGGTTTTACATGATCACGTTTTTTTTCAACATCTTTCTCCCTGCCCGAGCCGGAGATTTTTATAGAGGTTATATAACATCTGATCATGACTTTATAGATTCATCTTTCTTGATAATGAAAGAAAAGCTTTTTGATCTTATTTTGATAGCTCTTATTTTTTCAATACTGGCTTTAAGTCTTTTCGGTGAGTTCTCCGGATACGTTTTTATTATCGGTTTAGTTGTTTTTGGAGGTCTGACTGCGATAACTTTCCTTTTTAAGGTTGAAAAAATACCTTTCCTTAATCACTACTACGAGAAGATAAGAAAATCCTTTTTAGAAATTTTCAAGACAGATAAAACAATTAAATTTTTCTTGATTACTGTACTGATATGGTCGTTAGAGGTTCTGGAAGCATCCTTACTTTTCTATGCTCTTGGTGTAGATATAAGCTTATTTCTCATCACTTTCATAACTTTTTCATGGTCTTTACTTTCTGCTATACCTATAAGCCCTGCAGGTCTTGGTTCAACTGATGCAGCTGTTTTGTTTATATTGGTAAGTTCGGGTATTTTTAGGCCTGATGCAGTTTCCTTTGTTGTATCCTATAGGGGCTTACTAGTGTTGTTTTCTATTTTGTTAGGAGGCTATTTCTATATAAACGAACTTTGATTTATTTTTTTGCTTTAATAAATATTTGAGGGTTTCTTTTGTTTATTATCTCTGTATTAAAACCTTTTTTTTCTAGAAACTCCACGATTTTTTTCTGTTCTTTACCTCCATTATCAATTTTTCTTGGGTGTACCTCACAGTAAATTAACCTACAATTTTCGATATTTTCTGAAAGACCTTCCAAAACTTCCAGTTCGAGGCCTTCTACATCTATTTTTATTACCGAAGGTTTTGGGAGGTTTTCTTCTTCTATTATTGAGTCGCCTTTTCTCGCCTTTACCTTTTTTTACAGTTTTTTGACTCCGTAAGATAAGTCTGGGTTGAATTAAAACTTTCTATTTTGAGGCATCTCTCTTTATTTACATTAGAGAGAGCTGTATTTTTTGTTTCTATTTTCACACCGTTTAAAGAACAGTTTTTTTTCATTTTTTCCATGTTTTCTTCGAGAGGCTCAAAAGAAACTATTTTTTCCTCACCTATTTTTTTTGCAATTATTATAGAATACATCCCTAAATGAGCCCCAATATCGTAAAAAACATCTTCTTCATTAATTTCGTTTATTAAATCGGACAAATTTTTTTTCTCACCATAGCAAGTTTTTATGTTGACAAAATCTGAACCTGTCTCAACACGAAACTTTGTTTCAATGTTTTCAATACTTATTTTGATGGTTCCCGGCGTCATGTGAGAGAATAAATTATTTACTATGAATTTTTTTGATAGATTTAGAAATTCAGTCTCAAGAAAATTGTTTATTTTATTAAAAAAAGAGCTGTTATATGTCAAAAGATAAAAATGGATGAACGGAGACAGTATTTTTCTTTTTATTCTACTCATAAGGATTATCCAGAATATCCACGTCATCCTGGCTGAAAGGGAAAATTATCTTGAGAATTTCTGAGACGCCATCCTCCAAGTTCTCGATCTGGTGAGGTATATTTGATTCCACGAAATGAGACTCTCCCTTGA
>JALDAE010000022.1 GCA_022729335.1 Candidatus Nanoanaerosalina halalkaliphila | reverse complement strand
TATCTTTTATTTCTGATGTGTTCTTTCTGTAAGTGTCTCCCGGTACATAAAGTTCCATCCCTGGCATTATTGTATTGTAATCTCCCAGTTTGGAATTGAAGTACTTCAGTTCTTCCATGTTGGCGTCGTATTTATTCTTTATCCCGGTCAATGTATCTCCTTGCTCAACAACATGTTTGTTGACGTCTGTAACTTCCACATAATCGTTTTCCTCCAGAAAACGGTCGAACTGCTCAAGTGTTGAGACGAATTCCTGGAAATAAAAATATCCTGAGTATCCATACTCGGTATCCATAGTTTTTTCCACGACTTCCATGTCTTCCAAAATGTTGACTAGATTTACATCGTATTCCTGTAGAAGATTTTCTCTAATCTCTCCTCCGGAGATTTCCTTGTTGTGGTGTTTCTCCATGTAGTCCTGAACCAGATTGTTTACACGTGGTTCTCCCTGGTGGTAAGCAAGTATCGCGAAATCCCATTTTCCGTACCTCTCTTTCATGTCTTTAAGGTATTCGGCTGCTGACCGGGTAGCTTTTTCCGGATCAAATCTCTCATCTGTCATTTCGTTTATCTCAAGCCCGTATTCTCTGCCTATCCTTTCTCCCCACTGGTAAATACCCTTGTTACCGGTGGGGGATACATTATTGAGACCTCCTCCGGATTCAGTTAATCTTACGCCAACAAGAGCTTTTAAAAGTCCTTCACTATTTGCATTTTCTTTTATGTACTCAAAGTCCCTCACTACATTTTTCATGGCGTTCTGGACCCCTCCGTTTTCTTTAACATCTTTGTAGATTTTATTCACTTTTTCCTTCATTTCTTCCATTTCTCCCTCGTTGTAATCCGGAACAATGGTTTCCATGTGGTCCCTATATACATGTTCTCTTATTTTTTCTTCTCCTTCCATTTCGTAAACTGTTCCTTTTTCGTGTTTAACTGGTTCTACAGTTTTCTCACTACTCTCGTTTTTTTCCAAAACTTTTTTTGGTGATTCTCTTTCTCCCATGTATTCCTGTACTATTTCAGCTGGCTCTCGTCTTAGTCCCTGCATCTTCCTAAAATTCGTTACTTTTTCGTCATCGACTATTCCTGCATATATGCCGAGCGAGAATCCTACTGTCAGTCCCAGGGCTGTCACTCTCTTTGCCCAGCTCTTGAATTTTTCGTATTTCGGTTTCTCCTCACTCATTCTTTACCACTATAAAGTAATAACATTACTAGTATATAAGGTTTATGGTTTAAAAATCAAACTTTTTAAATAGGTGTGTAATAATCAGTTAGTTTGTGGGAGGGGAACCCATTATGAAAAAAGATTTTTTTGTATTATTTGGATTGATATTCGTTTTAATTTTGGTAGCATTTGTGGCACATGTGATTGAAACACCTGAACTAGAAACAATGGAACTAGAACCTCGAGACGATGGTTACCAAGTCACGGTCAACTCTACTTCTCCGGATGGAAACGAACAACAAGAATTTTTTGTAAATTCCACAGAAAAGAACGAGGTTGTGGATGCGATATCAAGAAGGACAGGTATTTTTCATGTCGAGATCGAGGAATATATGGAGGAACAAGATTTAATCAAAAATTGAATTTCCTTTTTTTTATATTAAAAACCTTTTTTTCATAAATCTTTTTAAATCAGAGAAATAATTATTAAACAGGTTTTCAAGATGACTGAGTTTAGTACCGGATTAGCAAAGGGAGATAACGGATACGAAGCCGGCAAAAAAGCGGCCGAAAAAGCACTAGAAAACTTTGATAAAGAAATTTCTGATATTGCCTTTGTGTTTTCCTCAAGTGATTACGACTATGAAAAAGTTATCGAGGGAGTAAAAGAGTTTTCAGAAGTTGAAAAGATTTTTGGATGTTCTTCTGCTGGAGAGTTCAATGAAGACGGTTATATTTCGGGAGGTGTTGGAGTAGCTGTATTATCCAGTGATAGCATAGATTTCCATAGAGGTATTGGTAAAAAAATGAGCGAGGATGTGGTTGATTCGCTGGAGGAAGCCGCATCTGATTTTCCGGATGAAGCAGATGATAGAGAAAAATCAGTAATTAATTTACATGATGGTCTTAGAGGTATGGGTAAAAAGGCAACCTGGAAAACTCTCGAAGTCTGTGGTAGCGATGTGAAGGTAGGTGGTGGAGCTGCAGGTGATAACATGGAGTTCAAAGAAACACATGTTTTCGATGAAGACGAGATTGTTTCCGATGGAGTTAACCTTGGTATGTTGGTTTCGGATAAACCTGTGATTCTTTCAGTCGATCACGGACATGAAACCATATCTCCGCCACTTAGAGCTACGAAGACCGAGGGAAACGTGGTACATGAGCTGAATGGAGAACCCGCTTTTGATGTGTACAAAAGTTACATAAAAGAGGATTACAAGGATCATCTCGGTGTTGATCTGGACGATGTTGAAGTCGGGACCAAGGAATGGCAGTATCTAATAGTGAACTATGAACTAGGCGTACATGGAAACAAGGTCAGGTGGCCTGGACTGACAGAGGATGAAAGCGGTCCGATGGTTTTTGCATGTGATATCCCTGAAAACTCCGTTCTACAGGTCATGGTTGGCTGGGATAAAGAAAAACATATTGAAGCAGCCAGAAAAACCGCAAAAAGAGCAAAGAAAAAGGCAAAAGATAAAGGAATTGATATAGCGGGTGCCCTAGTGTTTGAATGCGGAGTTAGAAAATTCGTTCTCCAAGAAAGGTTTGGAGAATCGGTTGAGACAGTCAGCGAAGAACTTGATGTACCATTGTTAGGATTTGAAACTTTTGGCGAGATCTGTATTGGTGAAAACGAGGTAAACGGATTTCACAACACAACAACAGTTATTATGCTTTTACCGGAGGCTTGATTGAAATGACTAAATATAAAGAGGTTATTCAGACAGCTATTGATCGTGAAAAACAGATTTTAGGTGATGAAATGGCTTTCAGTGTGGTTGAAAGCGTTGAAGGGATTCAGATAGATGATGAAGGCGAAATACAATATATTAAAAGGGATAATAAAGAGGTACTTGACGATCTTGTAGCAGGATTCTGCAGAGTCTCGGGCGATATCGCTGAATCCATCATAGCCAGGGCAATAACCGATCTAAATACGGATAATCTGGATTTACCAAAAAGATTGGCAGATAAGGTATAGAAAGAAATAATCGGATATTTTATTTTTAGAAGATTTTTCCCTGATTTTGGAAAGCACTCATCTTGTTTAAAACTTCTCCCAAGTTTAAAACAAATAAGAAGATAAAAAGTATGCGGAGGACAGGATTCGAACCTGCGAACCCCTGCGGGAAGGGATCTTGAGTCCCTCGCCTTTGGCCACTTGGCTACCTCCGCATTACAGAAAAACCATGAGGCCCTGACTTGTATATATCTTTCTTGCCTACCTTCTTACTATTTATCTATACATTAAAAAAAATGTTTTTCCATAAATGGTGACAGGAGTTGTTTTTTATGAGGATACTGGCAGCGGCCGATTTTCACGGAAAGAAGGAACTGGTACATAACGCTATAGAAGAAGTTAACAATGGGGATTATGATCTTTTTGTTTTGCCAGGGGATTTCGAATCTCCTGAAAGTTATAAAGAAGTTGTAGAACCTGTTGATGTTCCTGTTATGGCTGCAACCGGTAACTGGGATTTTAATTTTAAACCCCCGAAGAACGACGAATTCGATTCGCTTTTCAACTACATGAAAATTGATTTCCAGGATTACAAAGTTGTAGTGATTGGCTCGGTGTTCCCCGATAATTATATGGAAGACGTTGAACAATGGGTTGAAGACTTTGATTCCAGAAAGCTATTCTTTATAACACATTACCCTCCAAAGAGGGTAGGGGACAGAGCTGCCAACGGAATAAGAGCCGGGATGGACGGTTTCAGACAGCTTATAATGAAATTAAAACCATCTGCTTGGTTCTGCGGCCACATACACGAGGCCTTCGGCCACTATAGTCTTATGAAAACCGATGTATTCAACTGCTCGGTCCCTGATTCAAAAAAAGCTTTTTCCGTTGAGCTTGGAGAAGAAGGTGTCGAGGACTTTGAAGAGGTTGATCTGAGTTGAGGATAAAAAAGAAAGATACAGAGGAGTTCAAAGTCGATGAGAGCTCTGTATTGAGACATTTTTTGCCTGAAGAATCCTCTTTTTCCATAAGTTTCCTTGATGTAGACGGTGTGCACGAAAACAGTTCGGAAGCTGAGATTGCATACTTTGTTCTTGAGGGTCAGGCGGTAGTAAAGCTTGATAAAAGGATTGTGGAGCTTTCAAAGGACGAAGTGTTTTACGTCGGGAATGAAGAACATGTTATCGAGGGTAAAACCAAAGTTCTGGTTGTCAGGTCACCTCCTGCTGAAAAACCAGAGGAAGAGTTATAATTTTTTAACCAATACTTTTAAAACATTTAAGTGTGGTTATCATTATGTGGTTAAAGATAAAGGTAGGGACCACGGCTTTTTCGATTTTTTAAGGAATAAATCAGTAACTTACCTCACTCTTGGATCACTTCTATTTAGTGTGGGTACGGGGATAGTTGACCAATGGATCGATGATATGGAAAACAACTTATTCGAACAGACAAAGGTCGTGGCCATGGAGACAGAGGGATACCACAAAGGTGTTCCAGAAGATACGGAGGAGATTTCTTCGAGAACGGATCTTGGTAGTTTTCTAAATAACTACTCCAATATTTACGGAGAGTTCGATACCGAAGACATGTACAAGATGTATGATTCCGTTACTGAATACCATGATGTTCTTGAAGATAATGGAGGACCAAGGAAATCTATTGATATAGTGATGAACTACTTCGATGAACTGAGCGAGATCTCCGATGAATTCGATGTTCCTCTTCCTGTTCCGGCCGGAATAATAATGATTGAATCAGGAGGAGAACTGGACAAAACATCCTATGCCGGTCACAGAGGAATTTTTCAATTAAGTCCCTTGATCGCAAGACATTACGGTTTGACAGTAAATAGCTGGAACGATGAGAGAACAGATCCAGTGAAATCCGCACAAGCAGGTATAAACTACCTCTCTGATTTAAATGATAGATTCGGACAGTGGGGATTAACAATACTTGGATACCACCAGGGCGAGACAAGAATAGGAAACATGGTAGCAGATTATCTCGAGGTCAAACACGGAGTGGACAAGACCGGTGGGCAGATAGAAAGTGAAGTCATAGATAAATATGACGTGGATCTATACAGCATCCTTGAAAACGATAAAGTGGCCGACAAGTACTTCAAAAGCGGTTATGGATTGACAGGCAGGAACTATGTCCAGAAAGTCACTACCTCGATGGATATACTTGACAACTACCTGGAAGAGTACGATGAGGTCGAAATAGACGATACATATGAAATTAAGAGAGGTGACACGCTGTACCGGATAGCTGAAAAGCACAATGTCAGAGCGGATGAAATAATTGATTCCAATCCTGAAATAGATGATCCGAACCTGCTCCAGGTTGGTAACGAGATCAAGATCCCGGGTAGCTACATGGATGTCTCCGAGATTAAAAGCAAATACAGGGAAGCATTTGAGAACTAGGTTTTCCCAAAAGTAATTTTTAATAAATGTTTAGAATAATTTATTTATTGTCCATGGGCTCGTAGTTCAGCTGGCAGAACGCTTCCTTGGCATGGAAGAGGCCCGGGGTTCAAATCCCCGCGAGTCCAATTTAATAGTTGCCCTGTACAATTTTTTCTGCTAGCGAGTTCCTATTTGTAAGTAAAG
Organism: Candidatus Nanoanaerosalina halalkaliphila; assembly: GCA_022729335.1. Taxonomy (GTDB): domain Archaea; phylum Nanohalarchaeota; class Nanosalinia; order Nanosalinales; family Nanoanaerosalinaceae; genus Nanoanaerosalina; species Nanoanaerosalina halalkaliphila. Next base: position 8,189 of record JALDAE010000022.1, on the reverse strand, counting down.
ATTTTTTATCCTTGAACTACTTTCTAATAGTTTACCAATATATAAGGAAAACTGTGGAGTTGGCTCCTTCACTCCTCGTGGGTTTTGAATCATCTATCTCTACTTTTACATTACTGGAATCATCTGAAAATTTCTCGACAGTAGCCTTGATTATTCCCTCATCGAACGGGTCTGGATAAGGGTTATCGCATATAATTTTTCCCTCTCTTTCATCTGTTTTCTCAAATTTGTAGTTTCCGATTTTCCCGTACCTGTGGTTCATGTGGTATGCCTTATCTATGGATTTTAATCCTTCAGGTATAGTTTCGATGTCAGAAGGCCAGTCCGCATTCTCAGGTATACTTCTTCCGATCTTTTTGAGTGTTAAATCTCCGGTTTTTTCATGAATTTTTTTGAAGGCGTTGAGCCATGCCTGTTGTGAATACCATTTATCAGGGGCTGGATCAACTATCCCTTCTTCTTCAAGAATATCTTTTACTTTACTCTTGATCATAACGGCATCAAGAAAAGAATTAATAGTTTGACCATTTACCTCTACATCCTCATCATATGCCTCATACTCAGCCATAAAAATCATCCATTATTATAAATTCTTTGTGATCCTTAAAGAAGTTTTCTTTTTTCCCGATAAAATAATTGAAGAAAAAACTAAGCATATTATATACTAAATAAAAAATCATAATTGTCTCAATAGGAAAGAGTATCTATCATTTCTTAAGATGTTCTGCGTGTTCGCCACTTGGAAGCATAGTTATGGGGACATCTTCTCCTCTCTGCATCTTCTGATACCTTTCACATTTTTCATATATGTCTCTGCAGTAACTTTTGACCCATATCTTCCTGCTTGCATCTGAGCTATATTTTTCAAATATAGGGCAGTCTTCCAGTTTTGGACATTCTTCTCCCATAAAAACTCTTATCTATTATTTGTTGGGTCTGTTATATAATATTTACCAGCATATTTGCTTGAGAAATAAAAAAGAAAAAGAATGAGTGGTGGTTTAAACCACTTTGTTTTTTACTCCCAGTGATCTTTCCTGATGGTATAATACCTGAAAATCTGTACAGGTCCTAGTTCAACTGAGTCTTCATCAATACTGGGCTGGAATGCCGAGAACTGTTCTGACTGGGTCAGTGGTATATATGGAACGTCTTCAGCCAGTTTGTCCTGAATCTCTTCAAGTTTCTCAGTTCTTTCCTCGTAATCGATGATCTGTAACTGTTCATCAAGCATCTGATCCATCTCTTCTTCAGAGTAGTGAGATCCTAGGAAAGCAGCTGAATCAGTCTCCAGGAAAGGTGTCAGAAAGTTGTCGGGGTCGTAAAAGTCAGGTTCCCATCCGATGATATGGAACGCTATGTCCGCTCCCATTCTTTCCTGGAACTCATCCCATTCCTCTACACCTGTTTCTACTTCAGCCATGTCCGTATTTTCTATCTGTTCCTTTATTGTCTCCACTGTTTCGATTCTAAGATCTTGTTCCGGGGTCCAAAGCTCTATTTCCAATGGATTCTCCTCGGAGTATCCTGCTTCTTCGAGCAGATCCCTGGCCTCTTCAACGTTGTTGCCTGTTCCGTACTGTTCCTCAAAAACCGGTTTATGAGCCATCATACCTTCCGGAACCAGGGAATGTACAGGAGTCTGCTCTCCTCTGTAAATTTCCTGGTTTATTTCATCTCTGTCTACTGCATAAGCTATTGCTTGTCTTACTCTTTCATCATCAAGAGGTTCCTGTGTTACGTCCAGAACCAAGAAATCTATAGAAAGGCTTTCAAAATCCTTGTAATCTATTTCTTCGATTTCTCTAACCTGTTCTCTTTCCATAGGATCAAGCTCTCTATAAACCAAATCTACTTCATCGTCTTCAAGTGCCTGTTTGAGTTCCTCTGAGCTATCGTAGACAACAACCTCTACTTCTTCCGCATGAGGCTGTTCTCCCCAGTAATCCTCGTTTTCTTCAAGTACTACTCTTTCCTCAGGTTCCCATTCGACCAGTTCGTACGGACCTGTGCTCATAACGTCATCCGTGAATTTTTCATCATCATCAACTTCTTCAGGGTTTTCTGGGTAAGGATACTCTCCTTCTGGAACTACTGTTGCGACCGTGTAAGCCATCACAGGTAGGAAAGTAATTGAAGGTTCTTTCAGATGAATGTTGATCTCGTGATCATCAACTATTTCCACTTCATCAACGTTCTCAAGAAGCGAACTTGGTATTCCTCCAAGATCTCTTGAACGCTCAATTGAGAACTTGACATCCTCGGCAGTTACTTCCTCACCGTTCTGGAAAGTAACATCATCCCTGAGTTCGAAATTGTAAATCTCTCCGTCTTCCTTTATCTCCCAGTCCTCTGCAATCATCCCTTCCAGGTTATCGGTTCCTGGTTCGTATCCGATTAACGTGTTACCAGTGTTTTTGAGTATTCTCGAGCCAAATGTGTCGTATGAATCCGCAGGATCCAGTGTTCTTGCTGTATCTGTGGTTCCAACAACTAAATGTTGTTCCTCAACAACCTCAGTTTCTTCATCCGGGGTTTCGTAAAAAACCGTGTATCCGACTCCTGCCACTATAACTAATAGCACCACAAGCCCTATCGTTAATTTCTTTTTTTCCATAGTTTTACCCATTTGAAAATTATTCCTTCCTGTTAATAAATTTAATTAAGAATTCTCTCTTCTTTTTGCCTCACGAGGAATATAAGAAATAAAAATAGATTAACAAATGTAAAACCAAAAAGGTATAGGATTATCTGGCCGGAAGGTATACTATATTAATCACCGTTTTTTTAAGCCTGTAAAGTTCCTTTGTTCTTTATGACTCCTTTTTTGATGGATTTAAAGTGGATAAAGCTGTTATCATTTGGAGAAAACCTTTTCCTGATGTGCTGTGCCATTGATCTGACCATATCTGAAGTGATTATCCGCCCCTTAGAGATTTCTTTTTCAATGTATAATATGGATTGTTCCAGAGCTCTTTTTAGTTCTTCATCCTCAGTTTCTTCCAATAGTCTATGATAGGTCGATAGAAGCTTTGAATTCAATTTTTTATCAAATTCTAAATCTTTTTTTGACCGGGTCAACAGTCTTTTCCACTGGTGTGTATGTGAAATCAGGTAGGTCTCCACATCATCTATGAAATTGCTGTGGGAGTTGCTGGTTTGTTCATCTTTCCAAAGGTACTCCTTGTATCGGAGTTCCCTCTTTTTTGGGTGGATTTCTTCATTAGGATCCTTAGAAAACTGTGTAGTTGAATTGTATTCTGGCCTCTGTTTTTGAACACTGCCACCTGAAGAAGATGCTTCAGGTGGACCAGAGTTTTTAACAACTCTCAGACGCTTCATCGGAAAAGATTCGTTATTTTCGGAGTTTGGTACCGGACTGTTGTCCGGGTTTTCGAAATCTGACATGAACAGTTCTATCTCTAATCTATGCTCCATTATATCCCCCCTAAATAGATGGTTCTGAAAGGATGGCCGAAGAAATCGTGGCGGATCAAATTTTCAATGAATTTTTAAATATTGGTTCTGAAATTTTTGGATATTAGTTCGGATGGAAATCGGATCATGCTCCGACCATCCAGTCTTTACGATACCCCCCAAAGGGATTTAATAAATTATGACAAATCTTTTAAATATTTTTCCATTGTAAACCAAAACCTTCATTAAATTATAGAAATGTTTAATTGTGTTATTATTTTAGCATAATCATATTACTTCTTGACTAGTTAGTGAGTAAAGGTATAACACTGTTATATTTACTAACTTAAACCCGATTCAATAATTAATGAATATGGGAGTAGGTAAGGAATCCATAGAATTTTTCAAACAGTCTTTTTTTATAATGGCCATTAGTTTGGTAGGAGCGTTTCTTGCTGGTACCGTTCTTGGTGGGGATTTGATGGTTAGTTATATCGAGGAGTTTCCCGGTCTTTTGCTGATAGTTCCTGCTTTTTTGGCAACAAGGGGAAATGTCTATGGAGTTCTTGGGGCAAGGGTCGCTACTGCTTTACACCAGGGATTGATCGAACCAGGAACTGATTTTGACTGGAGACTTGTCAATTCAGTAGTAGCTTCTATACTAAATGGAGTTTTTATCTCTGGTTTTATGGGTGTTGCTGGTTGGTCTTTTTTCACGATAATAGGTAGGGAAGTTTCTTCTTTTTTCCCATATGTGTCCATTCTTTTGCTTGCCGGCCTTTTGACAGGTGTAACCCTGAGCTTTGTGATTGTTTTCCTACTTTTCCTTGGCTTCAAATACGGTGTTGATCCCGATGTGATCAACGGTCCGGTTGTAACTTCACTTGGAGATTTTATAGGGACTCTTCTTCTACTTGTATCTGTATTAATAATCAGGTGGTTGATCTATGCAGTTTGACTCTAACCTTGAGGAAGGAGTTAAGGATCAGTGGAAGGTTTCCACCATCATGCGAAATGTCATTCCTCTCCTGCTTTTTTTGACTTTTCTTGAACTGGGAGCTGGTTACGTGCTTGAGGGTTTAAAGGAGACCTTTGTTGAGAATCCTTCTCTTCTCGTTTTGGTTCCTCCGCTTAAAGATCTCGCAGGTAACTTTGGATCGGTACTTTCCTCAAGGGTTTCAACGCGGTTACATCTGGGACTTAAATCCGGCAGGGATAAAATGTTTTCCGGAAAAGCGATCTCTGATTCTCTGGGTACACTTATGCTTGTAGTTGCGATGTCTTTTCTGCTTTCAATTATGACTTACTTTTTTGGCCAATTCGGAGGCAGCTCTCTTCCGTTTTTGCAAATATTGAAAGTCACCATGTTGACTTCACTGATCCTTGGTGTTTTTGTAATCTTGATATCTGTATCAATAGTGTTTTTATCTTTTAGAAGGAGTATTGAGCCCGACGATGTTGCTATACCGGTGGTAACTAACTTTGCTGATATAGTGGGTGTGATTGTTTTTGCACTTGTAGTGGCGGTTGTTGTATGAGTATGACTTTTTTATTCAAGTTTCGACTACTTTTTACACATGTTGTTTGAAGACATCTCGTTTGATCAGAAAAGCGTCAAAGAAGTTTTGGTCGATATGAAATATATCTCGGAACTAATGGTAGATCTTTCTCTGCATTCATTGTTTTTTGACGATAAAAAAATCGCAGAATCCGTACTTGAACTCGAGGAAAGAATGGATGATCTTGAATACGATGCTATAATCAGCACTATGCTATCTGCCAGAAATTACAGGGATGCGGAACTTGTTGCACCTGTTTCAAAAATACTTGGAGCTATAGAAGATATCAGCAACGGTTCTGGTGACATAGCAAAGCTTGTTAAGAACGATGTCAGGGTTCCCGAAGATCTCAGAAGGAAGCTTTCCGGAAGTTTTAATCCGGTTGCGGTGGTTGATGCCACTGATGATATGGCCGGTGAATGGTTCGTTGATTTCTTCGGAGAAGATGTGGAGGTACTTGCCGTTCATAGAGACGGTTTATGGGAGGTCAACAAGAGTTTTGATACCATGGATAAAGGTGACAGGATAATAATTAAAGGACCCTGGAACAAGCTGAAGGACTACAGGGATGACAAAGTTTCTTTTGAAGAAGTTGGTGACGACGAATACATTGATGATGTGGTGAGCCAGATACTCAGGATGAGGGAGTTGAGCGAGTTATCTATCGATCTTTCTTTCAATGCTGTAATTTCTGGTTCCGAGTTTATCGCTAAAGAAGTAGTGGATTTAGAGGAATCAATTGATTGTAAACTTTCAAACCTTCTTGAAACTGTTTTGGAATCTTCCAGTGAGTTTGATGATCCATTGATTTTGAAAGGAATACTGAATCTTGGCTATGCTTTTGAAATGATCACGGATGCTTCTCTGGAAATCAGTGAGAGTGTGCTTAAAGGTTTTGATGTTCACCCGGTTTTCACAGAAGCGGTTCAGGATTCAGGAGATTATGTGGTAAGAAAGAAGGTTGAGAGTGCAGATAATCTTGAAAATATAGTCAACAACCCTTCAAAAGTAAAAGCTGTGAAGAAAAAGTCACGTGAAGGTTTTGAATGGATAGTATCGCCTGATGAAAACCTGATAGTTAACCGGGATGATATCCTGCTGATTGAAAACTAGTTTTTTTACATTTTTTTTCTATGGGGACACGATAACTTTAAATAGATTGTGTAATTTAATTCAACTATTACACACAATAAGGTGTTTTTATGGAATCAAAAGATTTTGTAAGAAGAATCGCAGGAACTGTAGTTTCCGCAGGATTTCTGCTTGGATGGTTTGTACACAATTATTTCTATCTATTGACGCTTTTTGCTGGTTTAAACCTGCTACAGAGCTCATTCACCGGCTTTTGTCCTCCTGAAAAAATTTATGACAGATTTTTTGACTGATTCAGGCCAACATTAAAAACATTTCATCACTTTTTGTTAAGTATGGGTGACAGTTTTTCGAATCTTTTCAATGCCGGTGAGAAACCCAGGTTTACCGAGCTGTCTCTTTATGAAGAAGCTTTGAGAGAAGCATATCTGGCTAACAGAAGACATGAATTAGAGGAAATGAATTATCTTGAAAAATTCCCTCATGAGAGCTACAAACAGAGATTCAGGGAGATGAAAGATAGCATAGGCAAGGAGGAACTAAAAAAGTTTGTGGAAAGTTTTGGATCGAAAGAAAAAACCTCCAATTGTTTTTTGGATTCCCTGGTTTATCATTATGCTTTTAACAAGGATATGAATACCGCTCTAGATAAAACTTTAGATGATAGAGATAATTTAAAGGCATATGAGGAGATTAATAGTTCTGAAAATATAGATATAGGGATGGAATACGAGATACCTTCCAGATTTGGACAGGACATTTACCTGCCAGATATTGGGAGATATGCTTATGACTGGAGACTTTCAAATGGCGAAAAAGCTTTTTCACAGGAAGACAGTCCTAGAACGGTAGAGATAAAATCTGATGTACATGAAGGGATTTACTCAATGGCCCTAGAGATAGATAGACGTCTGGAAATAATAGAGAAATTTTCCAAAAATGACATACTTTTTTCTGATGATAGTTCCGAGTACTCCATAAATTTCCCTGGCATGCATTTTAGGCTTGGCATGGGAGACATGGGGATAGAGGAGTTTTACAAGGTAAGAAGCTCTATTTACTTTGATCTACCGGCCATGGGTTTCTTATCTGCAAACGGACCAGGTAACTTTAGATCTGACTACTCTGTAAGCCAGAGACAGATGAAGAACATTGATTTTAAATCTGAACACCATGTGGTACCTGACAAAAGACGAAACTGTATAGAGTACAGGATTCCCGATGTCCACAGGGACAAAAACCATATCTCCGCCATTGCTGCCATGTTTCTGGGTGTACAGAATTACTGGAAAGATAATTACGGAAAAGAAGATATGGATGGTTCACTTGAGGTATACGAGGAGAAATGGAAGAAAAGCATTACTGAGGACGGGTTGAAGGAATCCGAGCTAGAAAAATTTCTGGAAAGAGTTTCCGAGGGTCTTGAAAAATCAGGTATTAGTCCAGGAAGCTATGTGGAGATACTTGAAGAAAATTACCGAAAAAACAAGGAACGCCTGAATCCTTCTTCACTGGAAACAAAGACATATCCCGGATAGTTCTCAGAAATAATCTATTTTTAGTTTCCTTGTCAGGGGTATTAGGAAAACTGTTGTTACAGCCAAAGCCATGAATCCTATCTGAAACCCTGTTGTCTTTCCTGCAAAGTAAAACAGTAAAGCCATTAAAGAGTTGATAGTTGCTCTACCAGCAGATATCGCCAGCTCCCTGAAAGCGAAATATTCAAGCCTGTCCTCTGACTCAGCTATCCCAATTATACCTGAAAATATAGGTATCTCTGTAGTTCTCATCATCATACCGTTCAGAACCGATACTGCAAAGGCCATCCATGTAGTAGTAACGAAAGACATTAAAGCCCAGCTTATTGCGAAACCGACAACACCTGCATTAAGGAAACTCATCCGGTTGTTCCTTGTCATCAGCTTTCCAAGCAAAAGACTTGCAATCGCTCCTCCGATAGCTCTGAGGCTCCCCACGGCTCCCAGGTTCAAAGTGCCTGTAATCACTACACCTATGTAAAGAGGCCATATCTCGAAGAAACCCGAGAACTGAACTCCCTGTATCCAGTACGTCATGAAATCCTTGGCGTGTTTTCTTGTGAAGAACTTTTTCAAAGAGTAC
>JALDAE010000002.1 GCA_022729335.1 Candidatus Nanoanaerosalina halalkaliphila | reverse complement strand
CTTTCAAAAACGTTTCAACAGCTCTGGACCTATTGTTGATCTTATTTTTCTCTTTTTCTCTGTCAATTTTATCCACAAGCTCTTCTGCCAGAGTCAGAGATATTCTTTTTCTAGCCATTTATATCAAGTAATAACATATATGAGGTTAAATATTATTAGGGTTGTGATTAAAAACAGTATTCGGAAAACCGTTAAAAACTTCTCTTTAACATCTATAATTGATGAGCAACCCAGTTGTATTTGTCAACCACCTTCATACCCACGAATCCAATAAAAGGATGAAAGAAATTAAGGGTATATGGAATTACGGTGATTACAACCACGCTGTAGACTTAATAAAGTTTGTGGAAAGCATACCTAAAGATATAGACCTAGTTTTTAACATCACAGAGCACTGGGGTAGTTCCGTTGAGACTTTTGAAAGCTTGGAGGACAGAGTAGTGGAAAAAGGCGGCGAATTCGAACTTTTCGAAAGTCATGCATCCTTTGAGCTTGACGGAAGGAAAGTATCTGTTATTAATTCTGTTGAATGCTCGGTCGAAAAATACAACGTACATTTTCTGCTCTGCGGTGTACCTGTTGAAGATGAAAGAACTTTTTACAACATATCATTTGACGAATTTATGGATGAAGCGGAAAAAGTTGAATGGGCCATGCCGGCTCATCCGTTCACACCTCATTACAAGATTCCTGACACCGTGTTGAGAAGGTTTTACAGAGAGGCAAATGATAGAAATATAGATTCCGCCGTTGGGTTCTCGTCGGGGTACACCGGTTTTTTCAACAGGGTTTCTCATGGCAAGTACAGAAGACTGCATGAACTTATTAATGGAGTTGTTGAGCTCCGAGGATCGGATGTTCTCAACAGTATCAATCCGAAATACAAGGATTTTGAGAACGTGGCCTCGATTTCATGGGAGTTCGAAGTACCTGTTATTTCAGAGATGGATATACACTGCGCCATACCTGAAAAACTTGAAGGCGCAGGTGTTCTTGGCCGTGAAGCTATCAAAAAGCTTTTTGAGGGAGAGATAAACACTGACGAAATTTTGAAACCCAGGGTATTGAGCTGGGAAGATACCGGTGAAGGGACGAGCTGGAGAGAATTTTTTCAGACTTTTCCAGGAGTTCTACCTCTCTACAAAACAGGAATATACCGAAAATTTTTACCCTACGAAAAAGAAGAGTTCGACAATTTGTTTGAAAGTTTCTGCAAATCCCTGGAAAACATAAACCCTGAAGAGATAAGGGAAAACACCAGGGATCCCATTGAAATTCTGAAGGAAATTCTTTGATTTATCAAGTTTTGGAACCAGTTATTTGATGTGGATAAAAAAACACTTTTTGAAAACCTGGAAGAAGGAGATTTCATCCTTTTCAACGAGAGAAAACAACCTCTCAAAGTTAAGGAAAGTAAAAACAACTTTCTGGTTGTTGAAGGGCCAAAAGGAGGATTGTATGAGATATTTGAGAGAGGTGAGGAGCTGGAGGTTTCGAAGAAAGGTAACCGGAGGTTTTCGAATCAGGTAAAGGATCTCAGGAAGACCGGCAGGTGGAAAAAGACATCCGATGATGTGTGGAGACATACAGGAACAGACTCTGAAATACGTGTTTTCAAGAGAGACACCGGTTTCTGGGATATAGAATTCAGGGGTTTTGAACCTGACAAGGATCTGCCTGATTACGGGTTCACCTCCAGAAAATATGCTTTAGAAGAGGTAGAAAAGATTTTGAAAAAGAATTCCGAGGGCAAATAATTTTCCACATTTGTTTAACCGGTTTCTTTAAAGGGTGAAAAACTTAAAGATTAGTAGGTAATTAGGAAAAAGTTGATAATCATGTCCTTTGAACCCATCGAGGTACAGTCGGAGATATCGCAGTACTGGAAGGAGCACAACATAGTCGAAAAAGTGAGGGAGTCCACAGAGGGAAACGAGGAATTCATTCTTATTGACGGCCCTCCGTATCTGAACGGTGCTCCACACGTTGGTCACATGCAGGGGAAGGTTCTGAAGGACGTGGTTCTTAGATTCAGACAGATGCAGGGATACGATGTCTGGGATCAGGCAGGTTTTGACACACACGGCCTACCGAACGAGCTCGCTACCGAGGAAGAACTGGAGATAGAGGATAAAAACGAGATAGGAAAAAGCATATCTGCAGAAGAATTCATCAAGGAATGCAGGGAAAGAGCCACCTCCGCACAGGATCTATGGGTAGGAGTTATGGAAGATCTTGCCATATGGCAGGATTTTGAAGATCCGTACCTGACATACACAAATGACTATATCGAAAGCGAATGGTGGCTTGTAAAAAAGGCTCATGAACAGGGACTTCTTTTCCAGGCTGAAAAACCTATACACTGGTGTCCTAGGTGCCAGACCTCTCTATCAGGTTACGAAGTTACAGACGAGTACCAAGAAGTTGAGGACACAGCTATTTTTGTGAAGTTCCCTCTGGAGAACAGGGAGGAAAAAGTGGTTATATGGACCACGACCCCATGGACGATACCTGCGAACATGGCTGTATTTGTACACCCTGAATTCGACTATTCAAGAGTTGAAGTTGATAATGAAGTATTGATAATAGCTTCTCAGTTGGTTGAAAGAGTTATGGAAAAATCAGGTTATTCGGAAGAGGAATACGAGGTTCTTGGAAGTTTCAAGGGAATAGAGTTACAGGGCAAGAAGTACAAGCATCCTTTCGTAGACGAAATTCCCAATCAGAAAGAGCTGGATGAGGAAGAAAAGGTCCACAGGGTTCATACATCTGAAGAACTTGTGACACTTGAGGAGGGAACCGGACTGGTTCACGCAGCCTCCGGGCACGGACAGGAAGACTACGAAGAAGCGATGAAACTTGATATACCTGTTTACTCTCCTGTGGATAAAGAAGGAGTTTACACTCAAGAGGCAGGAGAATTCAGCGGAGTTTATGTATTTGATGCAGAAGAAGATATAAATGATAGACTCAGGGAAAAGAATTTGATGCTTCACTCTGAAAAATACCGGCACGAGTATCCCCATTGCTGGAGATGTAAAACCAAACTTGTTTACAGAGCTGAAGACCAGTGGTTCATAAAGAACCAAGAGGTAAAACAGAGGATACTTGAGGAGACTGAGGAAGAGGTCAACTGGATTCCTGACCATATAATGAAGAGATTCAAGAACTTCGTCGAAAAAAGCCCGGACTGGTGTATTTCCCGACAGAACTACTGGGGAACTCCTGTGCCTGTATGGGTTTGCCAGGAATGTGGTGAAGAAGAGGTTGTCGGGAGTTTCGACCGCCTCGAAGAACTTGCAGGGTCGCTTCCAGAGGATTTTGATCCTCACAAGCATGTTGTTGACGATATAACATGGGAGTGTGACTGTGGAGGAGATTACGAAAGAGTCAAGGATATACTGGACGTGTGGTTTGATTCAGGATGCGCTCCTTTCGCATCGATGCATTATCCTTTCGATGATGTTCCCGAGGACAGGTTCCCTGTTGATTTCATAACGGAGGCATCGGATCAGATAAGAGGATGGTTCTACTCTCTGATGTTCTGCGGAATACTTGGCTTTGACTCCAGACAGTTCGATGAAGTTCTTTTCCAGGCCCACGTGCTGGACGAGGAAGGTAAAAAAATGTCGAAATCTGTTGGTAATGTGGTGGATCCTGTGGAACAGGTGGAAAAATACGGCTCGGATATACCACGCTTTTACTCGATGTGGGTTGCTGCTCCATGGGAACAGACCAAGTACGACGAGACAGAGATAGAGGACGAGATATACAGGTTCTTCTCCGTATTTTACAACACAAAGGAGTTCGTTGATACATATGTTGAGAACCCGGAAAAACTTGAAAGACCGGAGGAACTCAAAGAAGAGGACAGATGGATACTATCGAAAACAAACCATCTGATAGAAGACGTTTCCGACAAGATGGAAAACGCGCTTTTCCACGAGGTCACAAGAGAAATAGAGAGCTTTGTGCTTGAAGACCTTTCAAGATGGTATGTCAAAGTCGTGAGAGACAGGGTGAAGAAAGGAGACGATGCAGCAGCATGGACGCTGAACGAAGTCGTCAAAAAGACGAATCTACTGCTTGCCCCTATAGCTCCTTACACCGCCGAGAAAGTCTACCAGGATCTTGGAGGCAAAGAAGATTCTGTACACATGGAAAGCTACCCCATAACTGATGAAGAGTTTATGGATAGGGAGCTTGAGGAATCGATGGAACTCGTGAGAGAGATGGTTCAGAAAGCTGTTAAAATAAGGGATGAAAAGCAGTACAGTTTGAGATGGCCGGCCAAGAAAATGATAGTGTCTACTGAAGATGAAGTAAAGTACAATCTAAACGATCTGATCTACATAATCAAGGACATGGCAAATGTAGAAGAGTTTGAGTTCGGAGAAGTCTCCACTAGCCTGAAAGCCAGACCTGATTACTCCAGTATAGGCCCCAAGTTTGGCGAAAAAGCCGAGAAAGTCGCAAACCTTCTCGAGGGACTGGATCACTCCGATGTTGAGCAGCTTCGGGACACGGGCACTATAAGGATAGATGGTTTCGAAGTGGAGGAGGAAGATGTAGAAATAGTGAAGGAAACCTCGGAAAACGTGAGAGGCAAAGAGTTCTCCGGTGGAAGGCTGTATCTTGATTTGAACATGACGGAGGAAATAAAGAACAAATCCTTTGTCAGGGAAGTTGTGAGAGCCATACAACAAAAGAGAAAGGAGGAAGAATTAGAAGTGTCTGACAAAGTAAAGTTAAACATTAAAGGAGATTATGAGCCTGTAAAGGACAACAAGGATCTACTCGAGAAAAGGATAAACCTTGATGAAGTTGTATTTGGTGGTGAAGAGCTGTCAAAAACTGGTGAAGTTGAGTTCAAAGGACTAAAAATCAGTTTTTCCTTTTCTGAACCGGTTAACTAGGTGATTTTAATGAACGATTTGGAAAGAACTATAGAAAATAGAGGCATAGATGCGGAGATAATAGAGGTTTCCAGCAAAACAAACACCGTGTCTCAGGCAGCTAACGCACTTAATACTGACGAAAACAACATAATAAAAAGTCTGGTGGTGGAAATAGACAATGATGACGTACTTGTAGTTATCAGAGGCGATAAAAGGGTTTCATTTGATAAATTAGAGGATGTTTTTTCCGCTGAATCCGCAAGTATGGCATCACCTGAAAAAGTGGAGGAGCTAACAGGTTATAGTGTGGGTGAAGTTCCCCCGGTGGGCACAGGATTAAAAAAAGTAGTCGATGAGGAACTTTTAGAGAGGAAGGTCGTTTATGGTGGCGGAGGAGGAAGAAAGAAAATGCTTGAACTTGATCCTAGATACATGGTGGACGAGGACACCGTTGTAGAGGATGTTACAGAGGAATAAAGATGTACGAAGAAGCTGTTGATTACCTGGATAGTATAGATGAAGACGACACAGTACTTGTAGTTAATCACTGGGATATGGATGGATCCTGCTCTGCTGCTATAATATCCAAGATAATAGAAGAAGTTAGGGGAGATGGAGCTGATTTTCTGAAGGTTCCTGAGGGCAGAAAACACTATGTGGGAGAGAGCACCGAAAGACTTGTTCAGAAGAAAGATATTACCAAGCTGATAGTTCTGGATATAAGCGTTCCTTCTGACAGAGTTTCTGAACTTACCGAAGAGTTCGGTCTGGATGTTCTGGTTATTGATCACCACGATTTTGACAGAGATCCCGAAAAAGGCATACTGGTTAACCCCAGAAAAGAGAATCCTGACATATACATCCCTGCTTCAAAGCTTTGCAACGATATATCGAAGAGATTTGGGCTGGACCTTGACTGGATCGCTGGTCTCGGAATAATACAGGATTTCGGAGTTAATCAGGCCATGGGGCTGTTCGAGAAACTAAAGAGGCTTCATCCCCAGTACTTTCCTTCAAACCTCAGCCAGTACAACCTTGCGAAGAACTGCAGATACGGAACTTACAGCTCTGTGATGAATGTAAAACCTTACAAGGATACCAATAGGTGTTCAAAACTTGTTTTTGAAGTTTTGACAGAATCAAGAGGTATAAAATACATAGAAAGCCATGATTCATATAAGGAACTTTACAAGAGCTATGAAAGCGTCAGCCAGGAAATTGAAAATATTAAAGAAAATTTTGAGGAGGAGAAGGAAGTATACGAGGATAAAAAACTGGTGATATTTACTTTTGAATCTCCCTATCATGTAAATTCTTCTTTGGCAACTCAGATATCTGTTGATAATAAAGATTGGGTTTTTGTAACTATCCGTATGTTTGACGGCAGCGCAAATATTTCTTCCAGATGTCAGTCAGGACGTTTAGATCTTGGAGGTGTATTAAGAAAATCTCTTCCAGAAGATGTGGATGAAAAAGCAGAGGCAGGTGGCCATAGAAAGGCAGCTGGCGCCTCTATGTCCAGAGAGCATGTTGAAAAGTTCAAGGAGAATGTTATAGAAAACATGCCTCAGGTTGAATGATGACGAGGTTAAGCTATTAAGGAAGAAATCCCAATTTCTTTCTGATGAAGAGGCTCGAGATCACTGTTCCCAGAAACAACAGAGACGCTGTTGATGAAGTTGTAAATGAGTTCTGTGAAGACGTTACCTATAGCGAGGTAAAGAAAGAGGACGGAAAGTATGTGAAGTTCCAGATGATAGTTGAGCCTGATGACATAGACGAACTTATAGAGAAAGTCCGTCATATAAAGGAGGTAAAATCAGGCGATCTTACAGTTGAGATAATAGAGGAGGAGGCGAAGATAGAGAAAGGCAAGAAGATGAAGAACGTTTCCTCTCAGCTCTCGACCCAGGAGATGTATTCAAAGGCGCTAACTTTCTCACAGTTCGATATTTCTTCATGGGTTCTTATAATGCTTTCGGCAGGCATAGCTGTATTTGGAATGATGATGGAGAATGTTATGGTGGTTGTGGGTGCTATGGTTATTGCACCTCTTATAGGACCTTTCATAGCTTCTTCTTTTGGTTTTGTTATCGGTGACAGAAGGATAATAAAGAACAGCTTCATGAATGCTGTTTTTGGGGTTGCTATAGCTATATTAATAGCTTTCATAATTCCAAAACCGGGTTTTGAAGAACCCAATGCTCTGATGGAAATGGTGGCAAATCCGACTCTGATAATTGTACCTCTTTCGATTTTTGTTGGTTCTGCATCTGCCCTTACCTTTGTATCAGGGAACAAGGAACAGCTTGCAGGTGTTGCGGTGGCGATTGCTCTTGTACCGCCGGCCGCAGTTTCAGGGATTTCACTTTCTATCGGAGCAATTTCGATGTTCTTGAACTCTCTGATAGTTATTTTGACCAATATGGCGGCTCTAATACTTGCGGGTTCTATAACGTTCAAGTTTGTGGGAGTATCTCCTTCAACGTACTACAGGAAGAAAGTATCACAGGAGAAGATGAAACAGGCTATAATGATATCGGCAGTTTCAATACTTCTGATTTCTGTTTTTGTGGGGTACCTTACCTTTCAAAATATACAGTCAACCAACCTGAGATCAGATATAGATCAGGTTGTTGATTCGTCTTTTTCGGACAACATACTAAGCAGAGATGTGGAGATATCCGGTCAACAGATACATATAGAGATAATGGCTTTTAATCCGGAGGTCGATGTGGAGGCACTCGAGGATCAGCTAGAGGCAAGAACCGGACGGGAAGTATCGGTTGAACTTATCGCGCTAAAGGCGGAAACCAGGTAACTATTTTTTCTCGAGAAGATAAAACATGTGACCCTCTTCATGGGGTTCCAGACCGCTCTTCCACTTGATTTCGAAAAACTTTTTCATTTTCTCCTCCTGTTCCCTAAAAATCTCTTTTGCAGGTCTTGAAGAAGAAATGGATTGTGATTTTATGGCCAGAAGACCTATACCGGAATCCTTGAGGAATTTATCGCAGTTCTTGCGGAAAATCTTGGCCTGGTCGGGCTGAGCCACATCCTGAAACACTATGTCAACCTTGTCTACAATATTTGAGTACTCTGAAGGTTTCCTTGCATCACCGAGAATAGGACAGACATTTTCACGCTTTTTTGAATTTCTCAGAAGGTCTCTAACCACCTTTTTCGAGTATTCGATACCGAAGACAACACCTTTTCTAGCTATATCCGATACATGCGATACCGTTGTACCCGAAGCCGCTCCCAGATAAAGAACTTTTGAATCCTTTTTTATGCCTGTTTCTGGCAGACCGTTTTTTATCGCGGCTCCCAGCTTTGATCTTCCTGGCTCCCACTCCCTGAATTCTTCGCCTTTTTCATCAACTGTTTTTTCGCCGTATACTGTTTCTCCCGGAACCAAATTTTTTGTGTATAGTTTACCGCTGTGTTCGTGGATCCCTGGATGTATCTCCTTCATTTTTCACCCTCCTTCAGTTTTCTATATTTTTCTTCGACCTCTTCACGGTACTCTTCTCCCTTGAATTCGCCCTCGTACATGTCGAGTCTTGCTGCAAGCGCCAGTTTGTTTGAAAGATATCTGGCCATCTTGCCTCTTTTATCTTCAGGCAGACCGCTCACCGTGTGGTGCAGAAAAAGTATTCCGTGTTTCGGAGCAGAACCTTTACCTTCCATATGTCTGAAAAGAGCTTTTTCGGCACCAAGCACCTGTATGGTCGATGAAGGCATCCTTGCAAGTTTTTTGAGAGAACCTGCTTCTGACAGGGTCTTTGCCGCCAGCAGAGGACCAACCACTGCAGAAGTGTTCGGAACCAACCTTTCTGCAAGAGATTCCACGTAGGACTCAAGATCTTTTTTCTCGCCAACTATCTTTAAAGTAGAGTCAACAAAGTTCTTGAGATGTTCTATATCCATGTCATCCATCTCAAAGCCTGTGGTGTCCTTGATATCCATTTTTTCCATTATTTTTTCCCGGTAAAACTCGTTGGAAATTTTTTCCAGAAACTCTTCGTTGTCGGAAACTTTCTGCTCAAGCTCCGGAAAGTAAAGCCCGTACCATGCTTTCAACCTCTCTATTGACTTGTTTATCTGTTTATCAAGTTCTGAAAGCCTTCGGACAGCCTGTATCATAACCTGGTCGTGATCCTGCTCTTCCTTTATCCTTGATCTTGTGTACTCCTTAGATACTTTTTTCATCAGGCTGTATACCTGTTCCCTACTCTCAACAAGCCCTGCCTTTTTGCCTATATCGAAAGCATCGATCTGAGCTTCCTCCATCTCTCCGTATTTCTCCTTCAGTTCTTTTTCTTTGTCTGTGGTCTGCTTTAATTTCTTTGTAACTTCCAGAGGGTCTTTGGAGAAACTAAAAAATTCTACTAGCTCCTCGTCTTCGAGTACGAAAAGCCCGAGAACGTTCTTGGCAAGTTTCTTCATGGAAAGAAGTTTTTCTTTCAAGTTTTTAATGCTTGTACTTGTGAACCGGTTCGCCCACTATCTCCTCTGCAGCTTCCATAACCGCTTCAGAAATTGATGGGTGAGGATGAACGGTCATGGCCAGGTCCTCAACAAGACAGCCCATTTCTATACCCAGACTTAGCTCGGAGATTATCTCTGAGGCTTCAGGACTGCATACAGTGGCTCCTATTAGTGTTTTGTTTTCTTTATCGGCAACAAGCTTGACAAAACCTTCTTTGTAATCCATAGTCATGGCTCTTCCATTTGCTCCCATAGGAAACTTTCCTGTTACGGTTTCTATACCTTTTTCTTCTGCCTCTCTTTCAGACATACCTGTGCTGGCTATTTCAGGATCGGTATATAGGACTGAAGGCATAGCTTGCCTTGTTGCGAAAGAAGTTTCACCTGCTATGGTTTTTGCGGCCACTCTTCCCTCGTGCATTGCCTTGTGAGCGAGCATGGGGTGACCTGCTACATCTCCTATAGCATAAATTCCTTCTGAAGTTGTTTCCATGGTCTCATCTGTCCTTATGAAGCCTCCTTCTGTTTTTTCGATACCTGTTTTTTCGATACCGATGTTCTCGGTTCTGGGGGTTCTTCCGACCGAAACAAGAACTTTGTCCGCTGAATAGCTGGAGAAATTGGTTTTTACGACTCTTTTCCCGTCTTTTAATTCAGAACTCTCTGCTTTTTCTCCTGTTACAATTTTCATTCCCAGTTCTTCGGCTCTTTTCTTGACTACCTTGGATGCTTCCTCGTTCATAACGGAGAGAATCCTGTCCGAGGCCTCCAGAACGGTCACATCGGAACCCAGTTTCTGATACACGGTTCCAAGCTCCATGCCTATATAGCCTCCGCCTATCACCAGAAGCTCATCGGGTATCTCATCTAGCTTCAGCGCCTCTTTTGAACTTATTATTCCTTCTTTTGAGAACTCCATGCCCGGGATCTCGACAGGTTTTGAACCAGTGGCCAGGACACATTCGTTGAACTTGAGCGTCTTTGAAGCTTCCTCAGTATTTATATGCAACTCTTTTTCGTTTGTCAGCTTGGCTCGTCCCTCTATGATTTCCACGCCGTTCCTGTTCTCCAGCATCTTCACTCCGGAAGTAAGCTTGTTGACGACCTCTTCCTTCCAGTTCTGGAGTGCACCAGCATCTATCTCAAGGTCTTGATCGATGCTTTCGAGCTCTTTGATTTCTTTGAAGTTATCAGCAACATGTATCAAGGATTTGGAAGGTATGCAACCGTCGTTAAGGCATACACCGCCTACCTTGTTTTCTTCAACCAGCTTGACATCTTTTCCCATTTGAGCTAGTTTTATCGCTGCCACATATCCTCCAGGCCCGGCACCCACCACAACAACATCCGCTGACTCTTTAATATTTCCAACTACCATTTTATCGTCCTATTCCTCTATCAAAAGTAGTTCTGAATCTTCAAGATGTTTTGAAACTGATTCGATGAATTCTGCTGCATATGCTCCGTCTATTGCTCTATGATCAAAAGTCAGTGACAGAGGAAGAACCTTTTCAACTCTAACATCTCCGTCTACTGCAACAGGTTTCTCCTTTATCTTTCCTATCCCCAGGATTCCTACATCCGGATAATTTATCAGCGGTGTACCGTACTCTCCGCCTATGCTTCCCCAGTTTGTTATGCTGAAACTGCTTCCTCTCACGTCATCAAGTTTTAAATCACCTTTCCTTGCCTTTTCGGCTTTTTCATTGATCTTCTTGCCTAGCTGAAGGATGTTCTTGTTGTCCGCTTTCTTGATGACAGGGACTTTCAGACCTTCGTCCGTAGCCACAGCCACCCCGAGGTTGTAGTACTTCTTCTTTATGATTTCTCCTTTCTCCTCGTCGTATGAAGCATTCATGTATGGATACTTCATCAAACTCCCGATAACTGCCTTGGCTATGAAAGGAGTAAGCGTCAGCTTTACATCCTGTTCCGCTGCCAGTTCTTTTTTCCTGTTTTTGATCCTCCAGAGCTCGGAAATTATTACGTCCCTTGTTACGGTTACGTGTGGAGCGGTGTATTTCGATTCCACAAGGTTTTTGGTTATTGATCTCCTAACGCTGGAAACCTCTTCTTTCTCGACTTCTCCGTACTTTTCGAAGTCGTAGTCCTCCAGACTTGGATGCCTGAACTCGACTTTGCCTACAGGTGCGTCGCTCACCTTCTCCCTGACAACCTTTCCTTTCTCTTCCGAGTGTTTGTCAATAAACCTGTCTATATCGTCTTTCTCGATCCTTCCACCGGGACCAGTTCCCTCGACTTCATGTATATCAACTCCTTTGTTTCTGGCGTATTTCCTTGTTGAGGGGGATGCAAGAACTCTTTCTTGTTCTTTCGAAGGTTTTTTCTCCTTCGCCTCTGTTTCTTGGTCTTTCAAAAAGTTTTTAACATCTTTTTTCTTGATTACGCCTTCTGCATTTATCTTTGCCAGGTCAACTCCTTTTTCCTCTGCAAACTTTCTCGTCCTGGGCATAGCCTTTACGTTTTCTGAAGGTTCTTCCGATACCTGGACTTTTTCTACCTCTTCTTTTTCCTGCTCATCTTCCGGTTCTTCTGTTTTCTCTTCTTCCGAGCCTTCAAGTGTGAGTATGACTTCACCGACCTGGATGTTGTCTCCCTCATCTGCCAGTAGCTCATTTATTTTGCCTTCGCCTGGAGATGGAACGTCAACCACGGCCTTGTCGGTCTCTACTTCTGCAAGTGTCTGGTCCTCCTCGACTTTTTCACCCTCTGACACGGTCCATTCTATCAGCTTTCCTTCTCTGATTCCTTCTCCTACATCAGGAAACCTGAATTTTTCTACCATTTTGAATCACCTAGAATTCAAGCGTTTCTTTTATACCCTTCTTTATATCCTGGCTGTCAGGCATGTAGATGTCCTCGTTCTGATAAAGAGGATAGGGTATGTCGAAACCTGTTATTCGTTTAATAGGGGCTTTCAAACTAAGAATTGCTTCTTCTGAAACGGTTGCCGAAATCTCTCCTGCCATGCTGGCGGTTCTTGGCTCCTCCGAAACCACAACAAGCCTGCCTGTCTTCCGGACTGATTCAAGGATTTTTTCATCGTCCAGAGGATTCACGGTTCTCATGTCTATGAGTTCAACTGATGCATCGATGTCTTCCATGGCTTCCATCGTTTCCCTTAGCATTGCACCCCATGAAACAACTGTCACATCGCTTCCTTTCTCTACAGTGTTTGCTTTTCCGATCTCCACGTTCTCGTCCCTTACTTCTTCCTTGAAAGCACGGTATATCTTTTTTGGTTCCAGGAAAAGAACAGGATCAGGATCCTTGATCGATTCTATCAACAGGTTCCTGGCATCTGAAGGATTGGAAGGTATCACGACTTTTAAGCCTCCTATATGGCTGTAAAGAGCTTCTTGAGACTCTGAATGATGCTCTAGAGCTTCTATACCTCCTCCGTAGGGCGATCTTATTACCATCGGAAGATTGATATCTCCCTGTGTACGCATCCTCATCCTGGATATGTGCTGTTTGACATGGTGGAACGCCTGAGGAATGAACCCGGAGAACTGTATCTCGGCAACAGGCCTTAGCCCGTTAACAGCCATTCCTGTGGCTGTTCCAAGGATGCCTGCTTCGTCCAGTGGAGTGTCCATAACTCTTTCCTCTCCGTATTTGTCATGAAGGCCATCTGTAGCACGGAATACACCTCCGTTGACACCGACGTCCTCTCCAAGTACCACTATATCATCGTTTTTACCCATCTGTTCATCCAGAGTGTCTCTTATAGCTTCAACTATGTTTTTCTCTCCCATCAATTATCACCTCCTTCTCTTTCCTTTGCTTTTTCTAACTGCTTCTTCAGCCTCTGTGGAACCTCGTCGTACACGTGTTTGAACATGTTCTCGGTTTCCACAGAACCCATTTCAAGAGCTTCTTCGACCTTTTCTTCCAGGTCTTTGTCTATTTCTTCGTTGATTTCGTCGATTTTTTCCTCATCCAGTACGCCTTTGTCCAACAGATATTTTTTGAAACGCTTAATAGGATCTCTT
The DNA here is from genome assembly GCA_022729335.1 of Candidatus Nanoanaerosalina halalkaliphila. GTDB lineage: Archaea > Nanohalarchaeota > Nanosalinia > Nanosalinales > Nanoanaerosalinaceae > Nanoanaerosalina > Nanoanaerosalina halalkaliphila. The sequence continues at coordinate 37,315 of JALDAE010000002.1, read as the reverse complement.
TTCTTCCATTTTTCGACTTCTTCTTCACTTCTGTATCTTGACGGATCGTCTGATGTTGTGTGAACTCCAAGCCTGTATGTAAGACCCTCTATAAGTGTTGGCCCCCCTCCTTTCCTGGCTCTCTCTGCGGCTTCACTTGCAACCTTATAAGTAGCGAGTATGTCGTTACCGTCCACTTGCAGACCTTTTATACCGTAGGCCTTGGCTTTCTGTGCAAGTGTTTCCGAGGCAGTCTGTTTTTCCCTTGGTACGGATATGGCGTAACGGTTGTTCTGGTTGAAGAATATTACAGGTGCTTCATATACGCCAGCAAAGTTGAGTGCTCCGTGAAAATCTCCCTGAGAAGTTGCTCCGTCTCCGAAATATGTGATTGTTACCTCGTTTTCATCTTTTATGTTTGTTGCCATCCCTATTCCTGTTGCATGAAGCGTCTGGGATGCTATAGGAATTGAAACCGGCAGATTATGTGTGTCCTCCACCTTGTTTCCGTAAGGATCTCCCATAAAGTACCTGAAAAGTTTCACCGGGGACATTCCTCTTGTCAGTGCGAATGCAGCCTCACGGAAGGAAGGAACAAACCAGTCGGATTCCTCCAGTGCATGAGCAGGACCTACCTGACAAGCTTCTTCACCCTTTACAGGAGCGTATGTTCCGGCGTCACCCCTTCTCTGTAACTTGAAAGCTTTTTCGTCCAGCTTCCTTGCATACATCATGTCACGATACATTTCCAGCAGTTTTTCATCTGGGATGTCGGGCTCAAGTTCTTCGTCAACGTTTCCTTCTTTATCTAGAATTTGTATATGTTCAACTCCTTCTTTCACTTCTTTGACTGGCATAATTATATCAACTCCTCAGGGCCGAAAAAAGTTTTTTCGGACTTTAAATATTAATGGGGGTCGTTAAATAATATTTTTTGGCACAAGAAAGCATTTGTTACCATGATTGTTCGATAACCTGCTTTAATGTCTTTACAGTGATAAACCTATATTTCTGCAGATCCTTCACCGTGAACTGCATCTCCTCCGACGTCTCTGCAAGACAGCAGTCCTTCACCAAAGTAACCGAGTAACCTCTGTTGAAAGCGGATTCGACACATTCTCTGACTCCTGCATTTACGGCCATCCCTGCTATGTACAGGTGACCGACATTCATATCTTTCAAAAAAGTTTCCAGTCTCGTGTTTATGAAAGGGTCCCAGTTCTTCCTTTCGAATGTCTCCACTCCTTCATCAGGAAGTTCCTCTATGATATCTGTATTTTCTGTATCTTCAGAAAAAGCCTCCTCGTCTTCCCTTCCTAGTTTTTTTGTGTAGGCAACCGGAGAAGAGTTCTTCTGGGCTTCATGAACAAGCGTTCTACACTTCTTCTCCACGATGTTGGTCCTTCCCAGATGGTAAATAGAATCGTTCTGCTTCCACTCCTTCTGGAAATCTACCACCACCACACCTGAGTTTGGTTCCCACATAAGCTATAATGTTGGGAGGAACCTCTTTAATATTCTTGTCAGGACCGGTTTTTTAAACATGGTAGAGCGCAATAAACATTTGTTAACCGGCTGGAGACTCTCCCGAACCTTTTTAAAGGTGTGGAGTATATCTTAACATAGATTCAAGATGTTTCAGACTGAGGCTAAAACCTGTGGAACCAAGAAGTTTATGAAGAGATTCCACAGAGCCTCAGCTATCCCGACACACTACCTGCTGAATATTGTGTGGGGATAATAAAAAGTAGCCCGTCTTTGACCTTCCGGGACTAAACCCGGAACGGAAGGGGGCGGTCGAAAATTACTTCTCAAATAAATATTTCATAACTGCTCTGGTGTAACCTCCCTGTTGGCTGTATACCTCCGTACCGCACAGCAGGGAGGAGGACCGATTTTTTCTTGGTCCCTGGAAACACACCGTACCTCCGGAGCTACCTGTTCGAACCGGGTGGGCAGTATCCCGAGGAGGGAGAAAAATGCAAGGAACAAAAGTTTTGGAAACAAGTATGCCAGAAAAAGCTCAAAACAGCGGTAAAAGCGTTCGATATGAATGTGAAGTCTGCGGTAGAACTACTTCGTTTAAGAACGTGCTGCATGATGGATCTGATAATATTGTGTTGTGTAAGAAGCATTTTAGGGAGTATGTGTCCGATCTTTAAAGCCGGCGTTTGACCAGAGAATAAATTGTTGAATTGACCAGAGCCTTTGTAGGATTGACCAGAGCCTTTCTATAGCGGGAGTCCTTGCCGGCCTCTCGTATATTTTTTAAATAACTTTGATTAAATAATAAATAATGAAATGCAAAGCATTTATCTTGGCTATCGGCGTCTTATTAACTTTTTCTGCGGCAACTGCGACATCCTTTGATATTAGTTTTAGAGGTTTAGAAGTTGATGAACCTGTTTATAATGCTGGAGAAACATTAGAAGGCCGAGCAAATATTTTAAACCATGGAGACGGCCCTCAAGTAGGGCTTAATGTTTATGCGTTCTTGCAGAGAGAATCTGATAATAGCGTGGTTTTTGAAACAGTGCTTGAGGAAGACATAGATCTTGCTTCAAGGGAGCTCAGACTAGTCGAGATAGAAGAAGAAATACCTTCTGATATACCCGAGGGAGAGTACGAGTTAATTTATAGGGTCGAATCAAGCAGCGGAATTCCTGTGGCTTTTATCCAGGAAGAGGTATACATAGAAAACGAGGAGGTGACTGATGTAGTTGAGTTAGGCAGTTCCGGTGTTTACCTGGTTTACGAACAGATAATTACACAGGGAGACTCTGTTGTGACCAGAAGACAACCATCCTATGGCACACACGGCGAAACAGTTCTACCTGGTTCCGAGTTCGATATAAGGGCTGAAATAGTAAACCCTGGAGATAGTTCTGTTGAATTAAGCGCTGAAACAAAGATAAGACCAACATATTCCACTAAAGATAAAGACATAAGAGAATTTGAGGAACAAATAGGCTCTTTAGATCCTGGAGAGGAAAAAGTGTATACACTGGAAACTTCGATGAATCAACCAGGCACGTATGAAGTAGAAACAGTAATCAATAATGAAGACGGAGATAGGATGACAGGAGGATCTGTTAGGCTTGTAATAGGTGGTGAAGGAGGAAGCATTACAGAAGTAAGAAATTACGAGGATGTCTACAAAGAAGGAGAATATTTCGGCTCCGAAGTTACGATAGTAGGTCCTGCTGATGGTGTTAGTACGGTTGAAAACGCATTTCTAAATCTTGAAATATTGAAAGAAGATGAAGTCGTAATCAGTGAAGAGAAAACTATTGATAGGCTACCTTTTCAACCCGAAGACTTCGAGTTCGGATTCGAGGTCCCGGAAGACCTCGAAGAATATGTATTGAGGATCGAACTTGGGAAGGACGATCTCGTTTTTGATGTCTACGAGGAAGAATACAGCGAGCTAATCCCTGACAGAGTTCTGACTGAAGACGGATATGTTCGGGAAAGAGGAGAATGCGTTATGGACGGTGTATGTACAAAACAAGAGTATGAGATGGGATGTTATGATTGTAGAGGTGTCGAAGAGGAACCGGAAAAGGAATCCTATTTTGTAAGAACGTTTGAAGAAGAAGACGAAGAAACAGAAGAGCCCGAGGAAGACGATGAATATTGGAGGATAGGTCTTGTGGCAGCTATAGGATTAATAGCAGTTGTTTTGTTGGGTTACAAGATGTTGGGTGATAAAAGATGAAAGGAGGAAAATTAGTTGTTTTTATGGTGTTTTTATTCGTTTTTGGTTTAACATTCGTAAACGCCGATCCTGCTGCTCCTTCTCCTCCGGGGGACAGGACAGTTGACGCCCTTCACTACCTTACAGGATGTCAAGACGGAATAATAGACGGCGAACTCTATTACTGTGATCAGATATACAGAGTTGTTGATGATCGACCTATCCAGTATTGTACGACCGATGACAGGATTTCTTCCTTCGATGACTGTCCCCAGCCCCAGGAATGGGAGGAATTCGATGGTTCATGGGATGATTATGTCAGTCAATGGAACGAGGACGGAGAAGTGTATCCCGAAGGAGATGTCGAGTATTTCATGAGGCATGCTTTTGATCCCAATGACAACATAGGCTCGGGATGGGATGGTTCGCTCGAGGACTCCGACGATATGCCTAATGATGTTGATAGCCTCAAGGTATGTGGAACTCCTGAAGACCCTATATTATACGATCCAGATGTGGTTGGTAATAGGCATGACTGTGGTAGCGGAGCAACGTCTCACATAGAGACAGTAGATAGGGATGAACTGGATTTGGGAGGAGGTGGAGTTCAAATGGTCTGTGGAGATCCTGAGGAGGATGTTGCTGTTTCAGATGGAACGAGCATTCCGTCCGAACACCAAGACGCCCCGTTTCTTGACCAGGAAAAAATAGAAAGTATGAACCTTAACACACTCGAAAGTATTTCTGTTAACGAGGACGATTCGGTTTGTCCATCTATACAAGGACTTTCACAGAGACATCCGACCGGAGATATAAACACAGGTTACAGTTTGAGTCCAGGAGGTTACGCTTCCATAGGTACTCCTGCGTTTGAATCTGAGCAAGATATGTATTTGAGCATGTATATGACTATTTTGGCGTGTATGAACAGAGTGCCTTTTGCCAGGCTTCAAAATGAAATGACTTTGGATGACAGTATAGATATAGATGAGGTTTACGGCGAAGGATACACAGAGAAAACAGGTCTTTATGCGGCTCACCACAACGTGTATTACGGAGATGACGGTGATCAGTTCGGAAGGCTTGATGAAATCGAAATGCCTTCGCAGAAATCTTTTAAACTTGTTTACGAACCTGAAAACGAGTTAAGAAGTTATCGTCTATGGGCTTGGCGAGAAAGATTCGCCGAAGCTCTTAACAAGGTGGTGGAAGAGGAAAATCTAGAGTTGCCGGGAGAAGATTTTGATGAAGGTGACAGGTACAACATTACGGAGATAGCTGAAGGGCAGCACGATGGCCTGAGTCTTGAGGATTTATGGCTTGGACCTGATTACCTTATGGGTGCCGAGGCACCGGATCCGGACGATGATCAGGTAGAGATGGATGAAGATACAACCATTACAAGGGTTTTATCCGAGAGCTGCGAAGTAGATATAAGAGATTCTGAACTAGAGTTTGATGATATATACGAGATTGAATCCGAATTTGAAAACGAAATTAGCACTTTTGAAGATTATTGCGGGCTTGAAGACACGGATAGACTGAATTATGTCACCATCGATACTTTCAATGAGGTAGTTAGCTCGGGTTCGGAGGAGGTCGAGGAAAAAGATCCTTATTTCATCGAGGTTGACACCGGAGGACTGGATATGGGATACTCGAGTGTTGAAGACGGCACAGTTTCCAATGTTTCTGATTTTAACGAAGACGATATAGATGTCGCTGAAGACTTTTTGGACAAGGAAGAAGGAGAGCGCTTGGAAATAATAGACAGCAACAACGAAGAACTTGATGAATCTGTCTTTTCCGAAACAGAACGAATCGAAATTGTTTCTCTAGGAGATATGGAAGAAGGAGAAAATAAATTCGAGGTTGTTATAGACGACATAGAGTATAGAAGACCTTATAAAGGCGAAGAGATTGCTGATAGAGATCTGGACGATATAATTCCATACATAAGGGAATGGACTGATGTTAACTCTCGGGTAATTGATGGAGCGCCGATGAAACAAGAAGACGATGGAAGAACTATAAGGATAATTTCTATTGAAGACATGGAAGAGTCAGGGGAATACGAGATAGAGATTGAAACAGAGTCATGGCTGGTTGAGGATGAAGAAGGATACCACGGTTACCTAAAAATGGATGTGATCTATGAACAGATCCTTGATACTTCTTGGAACTGGAGAGCACTTGAGCAGGTTAACATGACTAACTTCGCCAGGTGTATGTACAACTGGGAGGACTGCCTGGAAAACACTGTTGAACTTGAAGGAGTGGCCCATGATGGAACAGAAATAGGTGACGCAGGTTTTGGACCTCCAGAAGACTCTTTTGTATTTGACTGGTCTGAAGATCTTTTTGAAGAAGAGAATAGCCCGCTTGATCAACTTGAAGACAGCATAACAGGAGATTACCAGGATGGAGAAATGGACGAAGATGTATATCAAAGTTTGACAGATTCTCTTGAAGACCAGTCTTTTGACAAGCAGTTTGACGGAGCAATGGGTAAAGAACAGGACACGGAAATAGAGAGCTTCCATGTTTTCAGAAGATGTGAGGAAGACGATAGCTGGCTGAACAAAGAGTATGAAGGCTCAAACTTTGAGGATCAAGAGTTTTTGTGTCCTGATGACAAGGAAGAAATAGCTTTCTGTCAAGAGGATGGAGCTCCGACTCATTACAGTAACATACCCGACGAGATAATCAGTTACCATTTCGAATACTCTCTTGAGATGCTTGAAGACGATTACTTTGTATGTAAAAAAGAAGAGGATGAATCCTTTCCGATATGGAGAGAAGATACATATCCTCCTGAACTTGAGGATTACAGGGTACTGGTTGAAGGTGAAGAGGACTGGGATACAGTATCTTCAGGTGACGAAGCGACTATAGAAGCTGAAGCGTTTGACAAAGAATCAGGAATAGAATCTTTATCTTTATGTGAAGAACAAGATTGTTCCAACAAGATATGTGAAGAAAATTTTGACGGTGAAAGAGAACAGCCTGTTGAAATAGAGTGCTCGGAGTCATGGGATGATTACGATGTCAAAGCACTTCATCTTAATTCCGAAGATAGACAGGGGAATGAAGGAAAGCACCATCTTGAAAGTATCGAGATCATGCTCGAAACCGGCCAGGAATGTGAAAATGATGATCAGTGTATAACAAATAACTGCGAAGAACCAGGTGTCTGCGAGCCCTTGTATGACTCTCCGGAACTGGAGCTAATTGAATAAACTAGAAAAGATAAAATATGTCCGAGTAATTACCTGAATAAAAACTTTAGGCCTTATAGCGGGGGGTGGATTTGAACCACCGGCCTCCGGGTTATGAGCCCGACGAGCACTCCTGGCTGCTCCACCCCGCTACCAATTGAATTTCTTGGTAACAGTTTTAAAGTTGGTGCCACCGGACAGATTTATATTTGGTTGTTGACAAGTTTGTTACATGAACAAGGAAAGCTTTTCTGGACTCAAGAATAATGGAAATATGTTTATACTTGCATACGACCACGGACTGGAGCACGGACCGTCCGATTTCGAAAAACTACCGAAAACTGCGGATCCTGAGAGAGTTTTTAAACTCGCTACTAACAAAGACGTCAATCTTCTGGCTGTTCAGAAAGGACTGGCGGAGAGATATTATCATAATTACTCGGATGAAGTAAACTTGCTGTTAAAACTTAATGGAACGACTGACATGAAGGACGACATTCCTTACTCTCCCAAGAACTGCACAGTTGAAAGAGCCGTGGATTTAGGAGCTGATGCTCTGGGATACACCTTGTATCCTGGTTCCAGAACAGAGGAAAGGATGTTTGAGGATTTCAGGATGGTTCAGGAGAAGGCAAGAGAGTACGATATCCCGGTCGTGGTATGGGCTTATCCGCGTGGAAAAGACATAGAGGATGATACAACTCCCGAAGTTGTCAGTTACGGTGCCAGGATAGGCCTTGAACTGGGAGCTGACATGGTGAAAGTGAAATACACAGGATCTCAAGAAAACATGGAACAGGTCACAAAGGTCACCGGTGACATGGATGTTGTGGTTTCCGGAGGCTCTGTTAAAACGGATAGAGAATTCCTTGAAGTGCTTGAAAACTCTATTTCTGCAGGTTGCAATGGAACCGCTGTTGGGAGGAACGTCTGGAAACGAGAAAACCCCGAAAAAATTATTAAAGCAGTCGGAGACCTTCTATTCAGGGAGAAAAGTGTGGATCGGATAGTTGACGAGATGTGATAATATGAAAAACGTATCTGATGAGGATGTTGAAGGCAAGAAAGTCCTGGTCAGGTCTGACCTGAACCTTCCCATAGAGGAAAACAGACCTGTAAAAAACTTGAGACTTGAAAGGTATTCCGAATCAATAAAAGAGCTATCTGATAGAGGGGCCAAGGTTGTGTTGATGGCTCACCAGGGAAGACCAGGCGACAAGGATTTTATGTCGCTTGAAAATCATGTATCTCTCCTTGAAAAAGAGATAGGTAAAGAAGTAAAGTTCATAGCCTCTTTCTTTGGCCAGGAACCTGAAGAGAAAATAGAGGAAATGACTAACGGCGATATCGCTCTTTTTGAAAACGCCCGATTTCTTTCCGAGGAACTTAGGAACGAAACAGTTGAGAAACACTCGGAAAACATATTTGTAAAAAAGCTTCAGAGACATTTCGACTTATTTGTTAACGATGCTTTTTCGGTCGCACATCGACCACATGGATCTATGATGGGCTTTATGAAAAATCTTGAAACCTGTGCAGGTCCTCTCATGGCCAGAGAAATTAAAGAATGCTCTAAAGCAAGAGATGCTGTTGAGAACCCTGTTCTGGTTTTGGGAGGAGCAAAACCCGCCGACCTGGTCAAAGTACTGGAAAACATGATCGAAAAAGCAGAAAAGGTTCTTCTTGGAGGTATACCTGGCGAGATAGCTCTCAAATTGAAAGGCAAGGATCTCGAGAAAAAGTACGGCTGGATAAAAGAAAGAGGGCTGAACGAAGGCGAGAAAGAGTTTTTCGACATTCTTAAAGAACACGAGGACAAATTTGTTCTTCCCGTTGATATAAGAAATGAGAAGGGCAAGGTGGACGTTGAAAAACTTGACGGTACTGAAATGGTATGGGATATAGGTCCTGAAACCGCTGAAAAATACAGGGCTATCATAAGAAGCGCTGAATCAGTTATAATGAAAGGTCCCATGGGAGCATATGAAGAAGGTTATAGAGAGGGATCATTAAGTGTTTTAAAGGCTGTTACTCTGTGCAATGGATTTACCTTGCTGGGAGGAGGCCATACATCCACACTCCTTAGCGAATCAGAGTTTTCTGTCGATGATTTCTCTCACGTGTCCATTGCCGGTGGAGCTTTTGTCAGGTTCATGAGCGGAGAGCAACTCCCGGTGATCAGTGCGCTGGAAAAATATTCCTAATAAAGTTTTTAACTAATGGGCTACAATAAGTAATACATGACAAGAGTACTCTCAATTGTGTCGGGAAAAGGTGGAGTGGGAAAGACAACTTTTTCGACAAACCTGGCCGTTTCACTGGCCGAAAAAGGCGAGAGAGTTGCGCTAATCGACGGAGATTTTTCCGGAGCAAATATTTCAAGGCATTTTGGACTTGATGCATCTAGTGCAACCTTGAACGATGTTGTAAAGGGAGATGCATACATCACACAGGCAGTTTACCGGCACAAGTCAGGAGTATCAGTTTTGCCTGCAGATTTCGAGGATTACTCTCTGGATTCCAACCATCTGAAGCACGCTATCTTGGATTTTCTGGGTCAGAAAGATTTTGTTATTATTGACAGCCCACCAGGAGCAAAAAGACCTGTTCAAAGAGCTCTTGAAGCAAGTAACGAAGCTGTTATAGTTTCAAGGCCTATGTATCCGGCAGTAGATAACGCAAAGGTTACCCGTGAACTGGCCAAGAAGCTAGATGTAGATGTACAGGGCATTGTCCTTAACCAGGTATTTGACGACCATCTGGAACTGAAACACGATGTTGTGGCCGAAAAGATAGGTGAGGACATCATCGGAGAAGTACCTCACTGCAACTATGTTAGAGAATCCATAGCACATGGAGAACCTCTTGTACACCACAAGCCTTATTCAAAAGTAGTTGAATCAGTTGAAGATGTTTCTCACAAATTACTTGGGCAGGAACCTCCTAAAAGGAGTCCCGTGGAAAAAATGAAAAACGGATTCCTGAGGTTCTTCGACTAGAACAGGTGGTTTAAATGTCAGACACACATCCGTACGAGACCTATCTATGGAGTCCCGAGAGAAAAAAATATGAGGTTGCCGAGATCCCTGAAGATATTGACTGTGTGTTCTGTGCTCAGGCAAAAGGAGACGAAAGAGTCACAAAGCTTTCCGTATTTGAAGATGATTTTCTGATGGTTATTCTGAACATTTTTCCCTATAACACAGGCCACCTGATGGTTGTTCCCAAGAAACACGTAAATTCCCTGACCGAGCTGGAAGACGAGGAACGTGACAGGCTTTTTGCAATGGTCCAAAAAGTGGAAGAACTTCAGAGAAAAGTAAGAGATCCTGCAGGAATTAATGTAGGCATAAATCTAGGAGAAGCAGCCGGAGAATCAATTCCGCACCTCCACGTTCAGCTGGTACCTATCTATGAAAAAGACAGAGGTTTTATGGAAACAGCTCTGGACACGAAGGTTATGAAAGAGACATTAGAAGATACACAGGAAGGATATATCGAGAAAAAAGATGTTTTGGAGGATTACTGGACTTAGAAAACCTCGGAGAAAAAACTTCCCGAGGAGATAAGGTCGCCAAGACCTACTAGCCTTTCCGGCTTCTCATGTATTATGATCGGGATCATCAGAACATAGAAATCCTCTTTTTCTATTATGCCGTTATCGGAGATCCTTCTAACCTTTCCTTCTCCCTTCAGGTGTTTGTTGTTCATAGAAAAATTTCTGATATCTTCCAGGTAAGGTATGTCTCCTTTATCTGCAGAAGCTATTGCGCATAATTCTCCGAACAACATCGAATCCAGAACTCTCTCCACATCTATTCCGTAGCCTTTCCTCACCATGCACATGTGGAAATTGTAGGTGTGGACATGAAACCTTTCGATACCGGAGTCTCTTGCTATCTTTTCCATCTTTTCAATGTACTCCCTGGTGTTCTGGGGTTTTTCCATGCCTTTAACTTCCATTATTTGTTCCATCTCATCTCCGTCACATCCGATACTTTCAACAAAAGGAAAAATATTATTTACAATCTTTCTAGCCTTATCTTCATCATTGTAAACGTATTCAAGGTGTATGGACGTATCAAGATATTTTAGCTGTTCTTTTGCTGTATCTATTTCTTCGTTGCTTATGTGATGAAAGCCCGAGAAGAAAAACCGGTCAACTTTTTCATCTATAAAGTCAAGGAAGTCATCATCCTCCATGAATACAGGTTCAAAACCTTCTAAGCTGTCTGAAAGTATCAATCTGCCTGTTTTATCTCCCTGAAACTCAAAAATCATATTTTCTTTCGTCTTTTCCGAGTTTAATGCATTTTCTATATACGTAAAACTGTTTTCTTCACAGCTCTTTGTTTTTATATCACTGTCCATGGCTTCAGATAGCTTTTCCGAGATAAAAGGAGTGTAAATCACGGAATCGGTTCCGATCCGGGAGCAAAACGTGGATACAATACCTCCCTGCCCGCCTATATACGTCTCTCCTCCTTCTATTTCGGGTTTATAACTCTCTATATCGATTTCCTTGTTTTTTCCGTTTTCTTTGCAGTATTTGAGAACTTTCAACAAGTCTTCATATGATTCAATTGATCCTAGATCCTCTTCCTCCGGATTTCTGGTCAGAACTTCATCCGCCCTGAAAACCCTGTCTATGTTGGCGTTGAAACCCGAAAGAAATGTTTTTTCTCTATCCACAGAAAAATTTCTGGCCACTTCAACGTACTTTTTCTTCCAGTCCAACCTCATACCACCTTGTCTATCCTTGCATCTCCGTCCTGAACCCTTACATGGTAGAGATTGTTCTTGAATCTCTTGTATTTTCTTTTACCTGTGAATCCGTCCACGGGATCTGCAACAAGTTCCCCATCTTTAACATCTATTCCAAAAAGGTATCTGTCGATAACATGGATTACCATAGATGCGCTCCAGGCCTGTTCCACACATCCTATGTTTTCTCCTGTTTCCGAGTTGATAACTTCTGGTAGTGCTCCCGGCTGATCTTGTTCAACTGTCTCTGCAAATCTGGACAGTATTTCAAGGCCTTCATCCAACTTTCCGTTCTTCAGGTTTGCAGCGGCGAGCCATCCTGTTGTAAGACCCCATGTTGATCCTGTATGGTATCCTTCTGGACTGTATTCGCTGTCCTTGGTGGAAAGAGTGGCAGCACCGTAATCAGTTTTTAGACAGGAGTTTAATTTTTCAACAAGTTTTTCGTCTTCGAAATGGCCGAACATTAGAGGAATAGCGCTGTTTACAGCGACTTTTTTTTCTTCCAAACAATCTTTCAGTATATCACCTTCCCTGAATTTTTCCATTCCTCTTTGAAGTATCTCTTTTGATGTGGCTCCAAGCCTTTCAACTGCTTCCAGCCATAGAGAGTGTATATCAATCGCTCTGTCTCTTTCAAGCGTGTCCATCCATGTTCCTTCCGGTTTATGGGTCACCACGTTGCCTTCCCCAATTTTTAGGTGTTTCAATGCCTCCATCTCTTTTTCTTCGGTTTCATCTGTAACGTGGTGGTACTTCTTTAGCTCTTCGGCCGCTATGATGAATAGAGGAGGCACGTCCTCTCCCAGATAACCGGCTTTGCCCTCATCAAATGTTATCTGGTTTGGAAATCCTTCCTGCACCGCAAAGTTGTGAAGTATTTTTTTGGAAAGCTCGAAATAACCAAGGTCGATCAGACCCATCAAGGACCAGTAGGCATCTCTGCTCCAGTACTCTTGGAACCAGGGGTGACCGGCAATAACACCCTTACCTTCTCTATCATAAACAAGATTTCTTAGGCTTTCTTCAGAGCACTGGAACGCTCTTTCCAGCATATCATTATTATTTCCAAGTTCTACATCGTTCTCTTTTTCGTCCAGCTTTCCGAACCTTTGATCGTTTGTCGTAAATTCAAGAACGTTCTTCCCTGTTTTTTCAGGTCCCAGTTCTACTTTGAAGTGTTGTTCTCCGGGCACCATACATACCTGTCTTTCTCCAGGGTGGTGTTCTCTGGTTCTTTCTTTTCCCTTCATTTTCATGGGTTTCTCGGAACTCATTAGAAGGTGCCTGCCGTAAGACTCAACAAGAAGCTTTTTCTTGGAGAACTCCGTCTTGTAGCCAGGGTTTTCAACATCCTCGGACTTGTGTCTGATATCCACACCCAGCTCGATCTTTGTATACACGGCTTTTGGTTCCGGAGTCAAATTTTCGAATTCAAGGGTGACCCTAAAACCAGGCAGTTCTTCGGGCGTTTCCACTATCTCCTTCACTCTTAAACTTCCTAGATTATGATGATAAATTATTTTGTCGCCGTATTCTGTCTTTACAAGAGTTTCTGGAGATAACCATTTTCCGTTGACCTCGAAAGCATAGTAGTCCATAAACTTGTTTGGAGGCACCCAGTAACCCGCCCATTTCGTTTTAAAACCTGTGTCCAGATACCTGTGAAGGAAGCCGTGCATGTTGGAGATAGTTCCGCAGTACTCCTGGAAATCTTCTTCAATTGTATAGTCCATATATAAACAAATTGTGACGATACATTATAAATTTTGTATTTACTAAATAAAGGTCATAACATCTTTTACAGCATTTTTTTGGATAAATTTTTAACTTAAAACCGGTATCAATGTATATATGTCCGGAAAAGATAAATATAATACTCCAGATAACCTCGTTGAGGTTTCCTATGAAGTGGCCAACAAGGTAGGAGGCATATATCAGGTTCTAAAATCAAAGGCCTGCCAGATGAAGAAAATGTATGGTGATAACTACCTCACCATAGGATATTACGACGAGGAAAATGCCAGAAAAGATTTTGCAAAGCGATCCACGCATGATTTTAAGGAAATATTTGACGAACTTGAAGAAGAGTACGGAATAAAATGCACTCACGGAGTTTGGAAACTACCTTACAGTCCTGAATGTATCCTTGTTGATGCATCAGATCTTAAAAAAGATGTTAATGAGATAAAAGCAGAGCTCTGGGAGGATTACAAGATTGATTCTTTGAATTCAGGCCCCATGTTTGAGGACCCTGTGAAATGGGCTTTTGCCGTGGGCAAACTTGTCCAGAAACTTTCCGAAAAGTTCGAGGGAAACACCGTTCTCCATGCTCATGAATGGCTTTCGGCACCTGCAATATTCGAGACAGACATACCGAGCGTTTTCACGACTCATGCAACAGTCCTTGGAAGAGCACTGTCTAACGCGGGCCGGGACGTTGTTTCTATGGTGGAGGATGCCGAGTCACAGGAAGAAATAGCTGAAGACGTTAAACACAGGTATACAAGACTTAGCAAGATGGAGAAAAGCTTTGGAGAATCAATTGCCGAAGAGTACGGTGTAAAATCAAGGCACCAGGTTGAGAAGGCGGGAGCCATGGATGCGGATGTTTTCACAACAGTTTCCGATGTAACTGCCAGGGAAGCTGATGCTGTTCTTGGAGTTGAGCCCGATAAAGTTTTGCCCAATGGATTTAACGTCGAGGAGTTCCCGAGCCTCGAGGAATTATCCTACCAGCACAAGAAAAAGAAGAAAAGGATGAAAAAGTTTCTTAGAGCGTATTTCGAACCATACTACAAGATCGATCTCGACAACGACCCCAGAATACTGTTCATATCCGGGAGATACGAGTTCCACAACAAGGGTCTGGACGCATTTATAGACTCTCTGGGGAAGCTGAACGAAAAAGAGGGAGATGACTTCTTTGTATTCATATTTGTCCCGGCCGATGTAAGGGGAGAGAGGCTTGACGTGCTTGAAAACATGTCCCTTTACGATGAGCTCGAGGATTACATCGACTCTATTTTGCCGGATCTTAAAACAGAGTTACTGGACAAGATTACCTCTGGAGAGAACGCGGAGAAGTTTGTGAAGGACTGGCTTTCGGACTCTCACGAACTGGAAGTTATAAGGCAGAACTTTCACGAAAAAAGAGGAGGTATTCCGCCTCTATGCGCCTACACGCTTAACTACGATAACGATGACGTGCTTGAAAGGCTAAGAGAAAACGGCCTTGAGAACAGGGAGGATGACAGGGTCAAAGTTGTGTTCTACCCGACATACCTCTCAAGAGGGGACAAGATGCTTTCCATGTCCTACGAGGACGCTATAAAAGCCACAAGCGCAGGAATATTTCCGAGCTACTACGAGCCATGGGGTTACACTCCTGTAGAAACTGCTGCAAGCGGATGTCTCTCTATAACGACTGATCTTGCGGGTTTCGGACAGTTCCTGCTTGAACACGCGGACATGGAAAAACCAGGTATAGAGGTGATACGCAGGAAAGACGTGTCCTACGACAGTTTTGTCGATAACCTTGCTGGAAAGATCGAGGATTTCGTGAACTATTCGAAAACCGAGATAACCGAGAGAAAACACAATGCGAGAAAGATGGTGCAGTTAACCTCCTGGACCAAGATGATCGAGAATTACTACGAGGCCCATGAAATGGCTCTGAGGAGGGAAAAAAATGGGGATTGAAATAGAATTTATCAACACCGGCGGATTCGAAAAAGAAGACTTAAACATGGAGAAACCGGATTTTGCGGATTATTCCCCGGATATAGAGGAGATAAGAAGAAAAGCCCGGGAACATGATTTCAAGGACCTAGTGGTCATCGGAAACGGAGGTTCGGTAACTTCTTTTAGAGCATACAATGAAGCACTTGGCGATAAAAAGGACAAAGAGGCACATATACTGACAACTATGGAGCCCGAAAAAGTCTCTGGATTATCAAAAAGGCTTGATCCGGAGGAAACTCTTGTAATGCCTATAAGCAAGTCGGGAGAAACCGTTGGAGTTATAGAGGATCTTATGCACTTTGTTGAGAAAGGATTCCCTGTATTTGCAGTTACTTCTGACAACGATGGCGCTCTCAGGGAGATAGTCGAAAGAAAAGGTTTTGATTTTATAGAGCATCCTGATATTTCCGGCAGGTATACCGGAGCAACCGAAACAGGCCTGGTTCCTGCAGCCTTCATGGGTTTTGATTTTGAAGGGATAAGGCAGGGAGCCGAGAAAATGTATGGAAAGTTGGAGCAGGAGAGTTCAAATGATGTCAAGAAGATAGCGAGCGTTCTTTACTCCGCCGAACAGAGAGGACTTGACAAGGTGTTCACGCCTTTTTATTCGACACAGCTTTTCGGATTTTACCCTCTACTTGTGCAGCTGATGCATGAGACCGTCTGCAAGGATGGAAAAGGACAGACTTTTTTTGGTGATGTGGGGCCAGAGTGTCAACACCACACCATACAGAGGCTTTTCGGAGGGAAGGAAGATCTGGTCACGATGCTGTTCCATGTCGAAGAGCACGAAAGCACATTTTTAAAGGTAGACGAAGAATTAAATGATGTAAACGTTAGGGGGAGACAACTATCCGAATTCGAGGAAGCTGACCTCGCTGATTCGCTCCGATCCGAGCTTTCAGGTGTAAGAGAGGCACTGAAATCAGAAGAAATGCCTGCTTTTGACCTGAAAATCGATAAAGTTTGTCCCGAAACATGTGGAGAGCTACTTGCTCTCTTGCAGTATACAGCATACTATAGCGCTGGTTTTAGAGGACTGAATCCTTTCAACCAGCCGGATGTAGAAAAAAGCAAAAAAATAGGTATTCAGAAACGCTTCGAAGGTGATTAAAATCAACGTACTAATACTTTCAAGGCTTTTAAGAGATGGGGAGGCAGTTTCGGAGTATTGTAAGAACCTCGCCAACTATCTGGTGGATTCGGGCGACCAGGTTTTTATGGTCGGATTTAATGATGGCTCCGACTTCGATGTTAGGGATGAGGTAAGGGTAAAAAAGATCGATGTTAACTTTGAAGCCGAGAACATATACGACTGGGCCATGATAATGAACAATGAGATGAAAAGAGCGTCCAGAGAGGTTTTCGAGCAAGAAGGCTTCGACCTCGTACACGTGAATGACTGGGTGTGCGTACCTTCTGGAGTAACTATTTCTAACTACCTTGAAAAACCGCTTGTTGCCACTATACATTCCACTGAAAACGAAAGAGGATTTGAAGGACAGCATTCGGCTGTTATTTCGGATATGGAGTGGAAAGGAGGTTATGAGGCGGACAAAATAATCGCGAATAACGAGGGTACCAAGAACTCCCTTCTGTTTGATCTTGATGTTCCTGGCCAGAAAATCGAGAAGATAAGTCCTTTCTCCGAGGAATGGCAGGAAGAAACAAGAAGAGTCTACAGAGAGGTGAAAGGATAAATGAGACCGCTTTTCATAACCTGGGAGTATCCACCAATAAAAGCAGGAGGAATTGCTAACCACTGCGAAGATCTTGCAACCACACTTGCCGAGAACGGTCACGAGCCGATTGTCATCACACAGGGAGAGACGCCTGGTTATGAGAAAAGGGATGGTGTCGAAATACATAGAATCACAACTAACGATGCAGCTCCAAACACTCTTTCATGGGCTATGCAGTTTGGATTCGAGGCCGAGAGGAAAGCTATAGAGCTAGAGAAACATTACGACGGATTTGATTTTGTTCATGCACATGACTGGATGGCTGTACCCGGAGCCACAGGTATAAAGAAATCCACGGGCAAACCGATGGCGTTCACTGTTCACTCCACACAGTCCGGAAGAGACGGTATAACAAGCGAATACCAGAGAGTAATAAAGAGGCTGGAGTGGTACGGTACATATGAAGCTTCACAGGTAATAACTGTTGGAAGAGATCTTTACAATGAAGTTAAGCATGATTACGAGGTTCCTGAGGAAAAACTACATTACATACCCAACGGAGTAAACCTTGAAAGATTCGAGAAAGGAAATGATGATTTCGATAGGTCGGATTACGCGCTTCCACACGAGGAAATAGTTACTTTTCTAGGAAGGCTTTACCCTCAGAAAGGACCCAGCTATCTCATAAAGGCGATGCCGAAGATACTGGACGAGCATCCCGACGCAAAGTTCGTTTTTGCAGGTAGCGGCAACCTGGAAGAGTACAGGTCGATGGCCAAGTCATATGCAGGGGACAAAGTTCATTTCACAGGGTTCATACCCGAGGAAGATCTTGTCTCTCTTCTGAAGAATTCTCTTGTAACCACGGCCCCATCCGTGTACGAGCCGTTTGGTCTTGTACCTCTTGAATCATCGGCTTGCAAGACACCTCCGGTGGCTTCTTTCGTGGGAGGTATGAAAGACACGGTGATCCACGAGTACACAGGGCTTCACACCTATCCACAGGACCCCAACTCCATCAAAGAACAGGTCACTAGAGCGCTTAACAACCCTGACTGGGCTAACTGGATGGGTAACAATGCAAGGGAACACGTTGAAGAGAACTACATGTGGGATAAAGTAGCTGAAGATACTTCAAATGTTTACAGAAGCGCAGTAGAATAACTTTAGCTAGAAAAATAAAAAAGAGTTTTTTTCTGGAGGATCACTTTCTAAGCTCTTCCTCCACTTTTAGCCTGAAATCGGTCAGGTGATCGAAAATTACTGCGAATCCCTGGTGCGGATGATCGAAGTATGAGAAGTAGTTGTGCACCGAGTGATCGTCGTAGGTCTTTGTAGCTATATGGTGCAAATGATCGGAGGTAAGCATCTTTCTCCATACTTCCAGGTATTCCTCGTTGTCCTTCGCAACTTTCTTCACCTTTTCTTCAAGATCCTCAAGGAATTCGAACAGTTTTTTCTGCACGGGGTTTCCGAGCCATGCGGTCTCGTCCATCTCCTGGTCAGCCCAGGAAACGGTGTTGAACTCGAAGGCGTCGAACTCCCCTACGGGATCGATATCGGTGACGTCTCTGACTTTCTCGAACCTGAGATCTTCCCTTGCAAGCACCTTGTGCGGAAGATCAGAAAGGAAGCTTAGTATGCCTGTTCCTTTCCAGTGGTGCTCTCCAAATGTTTCATAGTCCATGAACAGGTTCAGAACTTCTCCGGGTTCTGCAGAAAGCCATGATGCGTATTTACCTGCTGTAAGTGGATATTCGTCCCACCATTCTGCAGAAAACCTGTATCCAACGTCATCTGTAAGCTCCCTGTTCCTCAAAAGTATCGCGTTACCCCTGTCTTCCATGTGGGGCTGAGTGTAGATGTGGTTGGGGGATCTCCACTCGAGAATCCTTGGAACACCCTCTGTAAATATTCCTTTGTATCCTTCCTCTGCGGATATCTTTCCTATACCGTTGTGATAGATAAGCTCTGTGTTTGTCATGACCTCTGGAACGACACCGAACTCTTCTTTGATTATTGATTTATGCTTGTTTAGCTGAGTCCTGAACTCGGTCTTGTCATCGAACAGTCCTGCCAGCGAGTGGTAATGGCTCTGCCCTATGAAATCGATTGTTTCGTCAGGAAATTTGTTCAGAAGTTCTATAAGTTCGGGATGGTACTGTCTGGCCTGTTCTATCCACGAACTGGAGATCGAAAAGTTCACCTTGAACTGTTTGTCTTTATCCAGAAAGTGTTCTGCTGCAGCCAGCAACCTGTCAGTTGCAGGAAAGTAGCAGTTCTCAGCAACATCCTTGAAAAAATGTTCGTTCATCCTGTCATCGAAATAACGGTCATATAGCGTGTCAGCCTCCTCGTTAACTCCGTCTGTCCTGAGTCTATGGGGCTGATGTACCTCGAACGACAGTGTTACAGGTTTTTCATTCATTTTTTATCAACTAGATTCCAAGGGCTTCGTTTGTTTTACCTATCGATGCGAGTTTGTCTTCTTCCATTTCGAGCATAGCTCTTATGGCGTCTATGGTTTCTGGTACAACTATGGACTCCTGGTGGGTCATGTGTATCCAGTAGACTTTTTTGCCCTCGACTGTTATGGTTTCCTCCCACACAGCTACTTCGTTCATGTCGTTTCTTTCTCTGTGCATGTCCCGCATTTTTTCTGTAATCTTTGCTGTTGATGAAAAGCCTTCTTCTGCTGATTCAAGGCTTATACGAGTGCTTTTTTCGAAAACCCTTTTCACGTCTTCTTCCGTTGCATCATCCTCTATCTCTGTTGTGACCATGTGAACGTGAGCCAGGGTTGTTGGAACCTTCACTGCAAGGGTAGTAATGTCTATTTCCGGCATTACTTCCTGCACGTCAGGTCCGTGGTGAGACGGAACGTCAGTAACCGGTATAATAGAGTTTATGGGTCCTCTAGAATCTTCTTTGGGATCTCCTCCTCTTCTTACCAGGTTCACGTTTGCCTCGTTTACTCCGAAACTGTCATCAAGTTCATAAAGTGTCCTGCAGAGTGATGTTGTGTTGCACGAAACAACTCTCACGTAGTCCTCACCAAGAGCATCTTCGTAGTTTGCGTCAGCGTTGAATGATACATCTGCGATACTCTTGTCGGAACCGCCCTGGAATATAGCCTTCACATCGTTAGGCTCGTAGATATTTTCCTTGTTCTTTTCATCTATACCTGATGGGGTGGCATCAACTATTAGATCTATTTCGTCAATATGTTCCTCGAGAACTCCATCGACTTCAAGACCTCCTTCCTGAAGGTCGTCGACAGCTGATTCCGTCGAAGCAAGCAATCTTGTATCGTTTAGAAAGTTTTCCTTTACGGTTCTTAGCTCAGGATTTGGAGCAACGTCAGATAAGGCGTAGAGCGTCATGTCTTCCTGTTTTTTCACAGCTTCGGCCACTCTCTTGCCGATAGTCCCGACTCCGTTGATAACTATGTTAGTCATTTTAGATCCCCCGATAAATTAATTGTGGGAACGGGTTTATAAAATAGAACGTTTTCGTGCCAGAATAAGTAACGGGTATTGTAATCATAAAGTAGTAACTTTTATATATTAGTTACTCCAATAAAGCTGTGGAGGGTCCTAATTGCTAGAAAAACTGCTTGGAAAAAGCGATGAAGAGTACGAGACAGTAGGAAAAATCGGAGATTACGAACTTGAAGAAGACAGAAGCACGATGGGAAGGCCTTATATGGACGGATTTCGGCCAAAAATCGGTTACAATGTAAGGAACTACAAGCTTAAAGAAGAAGGTTTTTTTGGAGATAAAGAAAAGGTTCTGCTGACTGATGAAGAATACGACAGGATAAGAAAGATGAAAATCGACAACCCCTCAAAACCTTTCGGGGTCAAAAAACAGTCCAAGACCGTTGGAGAGTACCTTGAAGAAAAAGGAGCAGAAGTAGAAATATCTTTATGGGATGATGAAGGAGAGATCCTGAAGCCTTATAGAAGCGGCGAATTTGTAAACAATGTTAGAGCAGCAAAGAAAGTTTTGTATGGAGACGACGAAATGATGCGAAGCAGAGAAAAAGGCATCTATGTAAGAGGAGAGAACTCTGATATGCTGTTAAAACCGTTTTTCCACACCGAACCAGAGTCTCCCGAGGAATTCGAGAACAGAAAGATTTTTTACAGGGACATAGAGTTTCTTGACTAGTTTTTCTTTTTTTCCTTAACTTGAAAAGCCTGAGAAAACAAGTTTTGTTCGGGTTCTTTTGAATGGGGAAAAAGATATGCGGGATAGATGAAGCAGGTCGAGGGCCTGTAATCGGGTCTATGTTTATTGCTGGAGTTCTGGTGGACGAGAAAGATATGGAAAAGCTTGATACAATGGGTTTCAAGGACTCGAAAAAGCTTTCTGACAGTAAACGAAGAGAACTAGGTAAAAAAGTTGAGGATTTCTGCGAAAAAATAGTTGTTGAAGAGTTCACGGCTTCGGAGATCGATGAACTCAGAAAAATTATGTCGCTCAACGTTATAGAGCTCAGAGGTTTCTCTAGAGTAATAAAAAAATTGGAGGCGGATCGCGCGATAGTCGACCTCCCGGAGCCCGATGGAGAAAGATTTGGCAGAAAGATAATTGAAGAGCTACCCGATAACTTCAAGGATTTAGAGATAGTTGCCGAGCATTCTGCTGATGAAAACTATCCTATAGTTTCTGCAGCGTCTATAGTAGCTAAGAACGCAAGGGAAAATCATGTTGAAGAACTTAAGAAAAAATATGGACGGGACTTCAGATCCGGATACCCGCATGACAAACCCACCATAAATTTTCTTGAGGATTATTACAGCAAAAACGGGGAGATGCCCGAGGAGACAAGGATGTCCTGGAGCACCGCTAAGAAGATTGTTCAGCAGAAAAAACAGTCCAGTATAGGTGATTTCTGAAATCCTTGGCAACATTTTTTTAGTCGAAGAAAACCATTTAAATATAGGCACGGATTGGGTTAAATAGGTTGTTATAAATGGATAGAAAGTACAGCATAGATGTGAAACCAGATGACGACAAGGTAAAGATAGCTGGATGGGTTCATGAGATAAGAGACATCGGTAAACTTGTATTTGTAGTTGTAAGAGATAGGGAAGGCGAAGTTCAGGTAACCTTCAAGAAGGATGAACTCAACGAACAGCTTTTCGAAAACGGAAAAAGCCTGGGAAACGAGGACGTTGTCGAGATAGTTGGAAATGTCGAAGAAAACGATCAGGCTCCGGGCGGAAGAGAGATAAAACCAGAAAGAATGGATATTATAGGACAGGCAGAATCTCCTCTACCTCTTGAGGTCACGGGATCTGTTGATTCGGATCTATCGACAAGACTTGACAAGAGGTTTATGGATCTGCGGAAAAAACACGTTTTCGATATCTTCTCCTTCAGGGACAAGGTGGTGACCGGTTTGAGGGAGTACTACGACGATGAGGGATATATCGAGATACATACTCCTATTATTTCAAAGGGAGGTGCAGAGGGAGGAGCAACACTTTTCCCGGTTATATACTATCAAGAAGAAGCTTTTCTAAGGCAGTCCCCTCAGCTTTACAAGCAGATGTTGATGGCCGCAGGCTTTGACAGGGTCTACGAGATAGGTCCTTCGTTTAGAGCCGAGAACTTCGGAACATCGAGACATGTTTCAGAGTTTACACAGTGGGACGTGGAGCTATCTTTCATAGACGATCACAACGATGTCATGGACGCTCTTGAAGGAGGTCTGAAACACCTTATCGAGTACCTGAACGAACACGCTTCCAGAGAGCTAGAGGTTATGGACGTGGATCTTGAAGTGCCCGAGGAAGACTTCCCGAGGATAACTTTTGACAGAGCAATAGAGATACTTGACGAGGAGTTCGACTACCAGCCAGATGAAGAAGGAGACCTTGATACAAAGGGAGAGAAGCTTCTTGGAGAGTACTTTGAAGAGAAAGGCCACGAGTTCTTTTTCGTTGTAGGTTATCCTGGCGAAAAATTCTACTACATGCAGGACAGGGAAGAAGACGAGATGGCATCCAGAAAGTTCGACCTGATTTTCAGGGGCCAGGAACTTTCTTCAGGAGGACAGAGAGAGCACAGACTTGACGTCATACTTGATGCAATGGATGAAGAAGGAGTAGACAAGTCAAACTTTTCTTTCTATCTTGAAGCGTTCAAGTTCGGAATGCCTCCACACGGAGGTTTCGGAATGGGACTTGACAGGCTTGTCACAAAACTTCTGGAGCTTGACAACATCAAGGAGGGAATACTATTCCCAAGAGATCCGTCAAGGCTAACACCTTGATCTCTTTTTTTATTTTAGAGGAAAGGACTCATGGCTGAAGAAAACAACTCGATGATACAGAAGCTTTACCTCAAAGGGTTCAAGAGCTTTCAGAGACAGACAGCCATACCTTTTTTCCCCGGACTCACGGCTATCGTGGGAAGCAACGGAAGCGGCAAATCCAATATCATGGACGCCATGAGATTTGTGATGGGAACAAGGTCGTCCCAACTAAGAGCCGAGAAATTACCACAGCTTATTTTCAACGGAGGCGAGGACAGGAAGCCCGCCGAAGAAGCGGTGGTCAAACTTTACCTGGATAACTCCGATGGAACCTTCGACGAATTACTGGAAGAGGACTCCGACACGGTCGTGATAGGAAGAAAGATCAAGAGAAACGGGTACTCGACCTACAGGTTTCAGGGAAACAACTGCAAGAGGTCAAAGATAGACAAGGTCCTTGAAGTTGCAGGGGTTAGTGATTCAGGTTATCATTTTGTCAGGCAGGGGCAGGTCACCGAGATAGTTGAGAGAACCCCTGTTGAAAGAAGAGAAATTGTTGACAGGATTTCAGGGATTTCTTCGTACGAGGACAAAAAAGAAAAAAGCCTGGAAGAGCTTGAAGAAGTGGAAAACAGGCTTGAAAGGTTTGAAATAAAGAAGGAAATGAAAAAAGACCGGCTGGAAAACTTGAGGGAGCAGAAAGAAGCTGCAGAAAAACTTCAGAAGCTTCAGGATGAGAAACGAAGGATAAAATATTCGATCCTCAGGGCGAGGGAGGATGCCCTGAAGAACCAGATGGAGGCGCTTGGAGAATCCGACAAGGAAGAGGAGATAAGTCAAAAAGAGGAAGAGCTGGAAAGTATAGACGAGGAGCTCGAAGAGCTCGAGATAAAGAAAGAAGAAATAGAGGAAAGCATAGAGTCTGAAAAAGATTCTAATATTGTCACAGAGATCGAAAGACTCAAGGGAAAAATAGAGAGGAAGAAAGACAAGATAGAAAACAAGAGAGATAAAATAAATAATATTGATAGTCTTCTGGAGGAATACGAGAAGATTTCGGATTATTCCGGAAGCAACAGAGCCGTAAAAAAAGTCCTGGAACAGGGATTTGACGGTGTACACGGAACGGTTGGACAGCTTATTCATTACGAGGAAAGGTTCGCAGTAGGTATAGAGACCGCTATGGGAGGAAAGTACGATAACGTGGTTGTAGATTCCAGGGATGTAGCGAACAGGTGCATAAACTTCCTGAAAAAGAACAATGTTGGGAGAGCCACGTTCCTGCCGATGGACAAGATATCTTCTAGGAACAGATCGTCTTCTTCCAAGAGAGCTGTCAAGATGGCGGGTGTCATAGACTTCGCTCTCAACCTTGTGGACTACGATCAGAAATACGAGAAAGTGATGAGCTATGTGCTTGGGGACACGCTTGTATGCGAAAATCTGAAGAGCCTGTCCAACGCAGGACGCGTGAGAGCCGTATCTCTAGATGGAGACATAATGAGAAAAGGAGGGTCGATGACCGGAGGAAGAAAAAGGAGAAAAAGATCCAAAAGAAAATCCAAGAGCTCTTTAAACCCCGAGAAAAAGAAGAAAGAGAAAGAAAAACTTGAGGAAGAGATAAGCGAGCTTAAAAAAGAAATAGGTAATTTGAACAAGCTTCTCGAAGATAAAAGGGAAGAGGAAGAGGAGAAGAGCCAGGTATCCGATGAACTGAAGCAGGAGAAAAAAGAGATAAAACAGGAGATGAAAGAAAAGAGAGAGGAACGCAAGGAGCTTGCTGAAGAGATAAATCGTCTCAAGAGAAAGATAGGCGATGTAAGAAAGAAGAGGGCAAGATTCGAGGGAGAGCTTGAAAACATAAGCGATGAACTCGAAGCCTATGAGGGAGAGGAGCTTGAAAGGGTGGAGGGAAGCGTAGACGAGCTTAAAAGGAAAAAATCAAACGTTGTAAGGAAGATAAACAGACTTGGAAACGTCAACATGAAAGCTATAGAGGAATACCACAATTTTAAAGAGGAGTACGACGAGTTCAAGGAAAAGTTCAACAGCATTAAAAACGAGAAAGAAGAGATCGAAGAGATGATAGCGGAGATAGAGGCGAAAAAAGAAGAAAAATTCATGAACACCATGGAAAAAGTTTCCGATAAGTTCGGGGAGATATTCCAGACTCTTTTTGAAGGAGGAGATGCATACCTTGAACTCGAGGAAGAGGGGAACATTGATTCAGGTCTTTTGCTAAAGGCCAGACCGCCTGACAAGGATCCCAACACGATCGATTCTCTTTCCGGAGGGGAAAAAACCTTCACGGCGATATCTTTCATATTCGCGATACAGGAGTACGACCCATCACCTTTCTACCTGATGGATGAGATAGATGCTGCTCTTGACAAGAAAAACTCCAAGATACTTTCAAAACTTATCAGAGAATATTCTCAACACTCTCAAGTCATAATGGTTTCTCACAACGAGCAAACCGTAAGGCATGCGGACAGAGCCTACGGAGTAAGCATACAGGAAGGCGTCTCCAAGGTGAGGAGCATTGAACTCTGAAAAACTTGTTTCCGTTGTTTTGCCGACGTACAACCGGGAAAAAGAGATATATCGTTCTCTTGCATCCGTCCTTAACCAGACATACCAAAATTTGGAGGTTCTGGTGGTTGATGACGAAAGAACAGAGGATAATACAGAAGAGGCCGTGAAAAGCTTCGATGATGAAAGAGTCGAGTATCTGGTGCACG
Source organism: Candidatus Nanoanaerosalina halalkaliphila (assembly GCA_022729335.1). Classification (GTDB taxonomy): domain Archaea; phylum Nanohalarchaeota; class Nanosalinia; order Nanosalinales; family Nanoanaerosalinaceae; genus Nanoanaerosalina; species Nanoanaerosalina halalkaliphila. Next base: position 11,222 of record JALDAE010000002.1, on the reverse strand, counting down.
GAACCGGGGTTTCCGAGGCCAGGAACAAGGGTATAGAAAAATCATCCGGCGATTACATAGCTTTTATTGATTCTGATGATGTTTGGTTCCCCGAAAACCTGGAGGAGAAGATCATGGCGCTTGATATTCAAGATGGGCAGATGGCTGTATCCAAGTTTCAGAAGGTTTTTCTCAAGGAGAAAAAGAAGAAGATAGGGAAACCGTTTTTCCAGGGTATGACCATGAAAAAATCAGTTCTAAAGGGGCACACAGTTCCTCCGTCCACAGCTGTCTTCTCAAGAGAAGTTTTTGACGAGATCGGATTTTTCGACGAAAACCTGGATATATGGGAGGACTCTGACATGTGGGTAAGGACTATAGAAAAGTTTGGAGAACCTGTTTTTGTTGATGAAGTGCTTGTCAAGTATTTCATGCATGAAGAAAGTGTTTCTAGTAGAGCGGCGGCTGAAGAGCTTGCGGAAAACCTTGAAAGATTTATCGAAAAACACTCCGACATACTCGAGGAAACAGGTCTGATGGAGAACGCACTTGAAGAACTGAAAGGTTTTAGGGAGAAGATACCATAGAAACTTTTTCTTTCTTTTTCCGGGTCCGGAGAAGATTTTAGGATGGCAAATGTTTATAGACCTGCGTAAACAATCAATTGAATATGGTTGGTGAGCCCCCGGAAGAGCTAGAACTTGATAGCTTCAGCTTTGAGAAGTTACATTCCAAGAACTGGAGGCAGATAGTTGACAGGTTCTCCCAGGACATGGATCCCTGGGCAGTTGACATAGTCAAGATAGCCGAAAGGTTCAGAAAATACCTTGAACGGCTTGAAAGACTTAACCTTGAGATTCCTGCCAGGATGATGTTTATATGCGCTTTTCTTCTAAGGATGAAGACTGATATGATGTCGGATACGAACCAGGAAGAACAGCCGGATGATTTTGAAGATCACGAAGAGTTTGAAGAGTTTGAACAGGATTTTGTTGAGGAAGAGGAGAGTATAGAGGTTCCGGAAGAAAACGTCAGGCCCAAGATAAAGAAAAGACCTGTAAGAAGGGTTAGCGTCGATGAACTGAAGGAAGCTCTGGACAAAGCTCTTGAGATACAGAAAAAAAGGAAGAAAAGAAGGGAGGAACGTTTCAAGAACCAGGAGGAGTTTATAGACCTGGACTCTCGCGATATCTCTGACAAGCTCGATGAACTGATGAACAGGCTTGAGGACTTTTTCGAAGCTGAAGGAGAGACAATACATTTCGAAAAGATATTGGAGGAGAGGAACAAGGAGGAGAAACTGGAGAAATTCAGCCACATACTCCACCTTGAAACAGACGAAAAGATAATGTGTAAACAGGAGGAGTTCTTCGGGGATATAAAGATATCTCCGCTGGAGAACAACTGAGGGTTTGAAAATGGAAGAGAAAAAAGGAGTACTTGAGGCAGCGCTTTTCGTGTCGGAGGAACCACTTAGCAACGAGCAGATAGCCGACCTGATGAACATAGGTTCCAAGGGTTTCGTACAGACTCTTATAGAGAGCTATGAAGATGATCTAGAAGAGGATAATAGAGGTCTGGAGCTCATAGAAACCAAGAACGGTTACATGCTACAGGTCAAGGAGAGGTACATAGACAGGGTGAAGGAGTACGCACCTCACCAGGACATATCGGAGGCAAAGCTGCGAACTCTCTCCATAATAGCATACAACGCCCCCGTGAAACAGTCCAAGATAGTGGATGTCAGGGGTAACAGGGCCTATAATCAGATAAAAGACCTGGAGGAAAGAGGGCTTATCAGCTCTTCCAAGGAGGGAAGAACAAAAGTACTGGATGTCACGGACGAGTTCTTCGATTACTTCGAACTTGATTCTCTCGAAGATTTCAAAAAAGATACAGGTGTCAGCGAGGAGGAGTTCCTCAACTATTTCGACGAGGAGGTAGAGTCAGAGGGGTAAAAACCGTAAATGGTTTTTCTTTTCCGTGTATTTGCCGTGACTTCTGATAAACCAGATCTGTACTGACGGATTTTTATCCGAGGTTACTGAATTAAAAGTTGGGTAACAAAGAGGTGTTTAGGGATGAGAGACGAACTGACCAGCCTGGATTTTCTGGCACTGATGAACGAGCTGAAAAAGCTTGAGGGTGCAAGAATCGACAAGATATACCAGAGAGACAGAGACCTGACTATACATGTCTACAATCCCGGTGACAAAAAGTACAGGATATTTCTGGCTCCTGGAAAAGCATTCATAACTTCTTACAAGAGAGATAATCCTGAGAGACCTCCCAGCTTCTGCATGACACTCAGAAAACATCTTTCAGGTTCTGTTATTACCGAGATCAAGCAGAGAAAAATGGACAGGGTTGTAGAGTTCCACACGGAGGACAAGAAACTGGTCGCCGAACTTTTCGGAAAGGGGAACTACGTGCTGGTTAAAAAAGAAGGAAACGTTATTTTGCAGGCTCTTGACGCCCAGGAGTGGAGCGATCGAAAAATTTACAGGGGAGAGGAGTATGTGCCTCCTGCCTCGGATGCGGATCCAAGAGATTTAGACGGTCTAAAGAACTTCGTGTCCTCCAAGCAGATAGTGAAGGTTCTGGCTTCCGACATAGGTCTTGGAGGTGTTTACGCGGAAGAGATACTGGAGAGGGCAGGAACCGAAAAATCCGAGAGATCCGACGGTCTGGATGAAAAAACCCTTCGCAACATCTACATGAAAATGAACGATATCGTGGCGCAGATGTCCTCCGGAAGGCTAAAACCAAGGATTTACTACGACGAGAGAGGTGACCCCGCCGATGTTGCTCCTATACCGATGGAGAAGTACGAGGGCCTGGATAAGAAGAACTTCGAAACTTTTTCAAAGGCTTTAGACACTTATTTCACGGAGAGACAGAAAGCGGAGTACAGAAGGCAGAAAAGAGAGGCCTACAGGAAGAAGAAGCACAAGCTGGAGGGTATGAAAAAGCAGCAGAAGCAGAAAATAAAGGGGATGGAGGAGTCCCTTGAGGAGAAAAAAGAGATAGGCGACGTTATCTATGAGAACTACGGAACCATCGAGAGCATAATAGATACCATAAGAAAAGCCAGGAAGAATTATACGGAGACAGAAGTCCGGGAAAAACTTTCCGGGGAAAAAGCCGAAGGTGTGAGGGAGGCCCAGGTGATCGAGGACATCAGGGACGGGATGTCACAGGTAGTTGTTGATCTGGGAGAGCACAACGCGGTCATAGATGTCGAAATGTCCGTGGAGAAGAACGCCGAAAAGTACTACGAGAAGTACAAGAAGTCAAAGGATAAGCTTGAAGGAGCGAGGAAAGCACTTGAAGAAACAGAGAGAAAACTGGAGGAACTTGAGAAAAACAAGGAAGATATCGATGTTTCGGATGCTTTCAAGAACAAGGAAGAGAAAAGGAAAAAGAAGAAATGGTACCAGAAGTTCAGGTGGTTCTTTTCCTCCGATGGTTTCCTGGTTGTCGGAGGCATGGACAAGACTTCCAACGAGGTCCTTGTGAAGAAACACATGGAGAACAACGACAGGTACGTCCACGCTGATTTCGACGGCGCTCCCTCGGTAGTGGTCAAGAACCCCGAAAACAAGGACATACCCGATAAAACACTTGAAGAGGCCGCTCAGCTAGCAATTTCCTATTCAAAAGCCTGGAAAATAGGTGTTGGAGGCGATGATGCCTACCACGTAGCCCCGGAACAGGTGACAAAGGATCCGGAGTCGGGCGAGTACCTGGGCAAGGGCGCCTTCGTTATAAGAGGTGAGAGAGATTACATGAAGAACGTCAGGGTTTCGGCAGCTGTAGGAAGCTATGAGAGAGATGACGGAGTTGTGCCCATGGGAGGACCTGTTTCAGCTGTTAGTTCGAACTGCGATAACTTCGTCGAGGTATCCCAGGGAAGAGGCAAAAAATCTGATATCGGAAAAAAGATTCAGAGACATCTCCACAAAAAAACAGGTGATGACTACGACCTTGATATGATCATGAGAGCTCTTCCACCCGGCAAATGCGAGATAAAGGAAATGAGATAGGTTCAGGCAGGCCTGATCTCGACAACAGCTTTTCTTGGATAGGAAATCCCTATGCCTTTTTCGTCCCTTAAAGACACAAGTTTTTGATTAATCTCCAACTTCTTGGCTTTTCTACTTACAGAAACCGTTTTTACAAACCATTGATTTGTTTTGAACGCCTGAAACAATTTTTTGACTCCCAGCACTTCCCATATATCTGCATTACTCCTGTTCCTGCAGTACCTGAGGAAAGCATGTCTATACCCTATGACACCTCCTGCAAGACAGACAAATCCGTAGAGGTAAAGTGTCCCGGTCACCGTCTCGTAAGAAGTTCCGTACCTTGAAAGCAACAGAGTTGCGGTTATGGAGAAACCAAAACCCGTCACAAGCGTTGTTTTTGCGGTCTTCCTCATATTTACACCTCAAAAATAAAGGAAAAAAGGAGGTCTCTCAACCCCCGTAACTGTAAGTGTCGACTGTTTCGCTCTCCGTGTTTATCAGATGCGCCTTGTCACCTGACTGGGCCCACCTGTTGGCAGAGGTCCAGCAGAACTCCTCGCACTCATCGTACAGGTCGCCAGATTTCAGCACAGCTGTCTCTCCAGGTTCCAGAACTCCTTTCTCAAAGGTGTGAGAGAGGCTGGAGTCGTCTTCCACTTTCCAGCCATCGAGCTCAACGATTGTGATCCCTGTGTTCTCTATCTCCAGATACTCCGCGGTGTAGTTAAGATCGATTATCTCCAGTTCGTCTTCCACAAGCCCTATATCTCTTGAAATCTGGATTGCGTTCTGCCTTTCCTCTTCAAGTTTTTCGTAAGCATCCATGCATTTTTCCTCCGCTTTTTCTCTTTCTATACCGTCGAAAAACTCGTTGAAACTGCCTTTTTCCCTGGAAATTGTGTATGTTCCTTCAGGAGTTTCGCATCTTTCCTCTTCCTGCCCTCCGTTTCTTGTTTTTGTATAACTGTAGCGCGGTGTTACTAGCTCCTCAGTGACTTTTCCGTTTGATTCGGTGGACCGGTAGGTTTTCCCCGAGCTTTCAAGCACTTTTTCTGTTTCTGGGCCTTTTTCCCTGACCGAAAACTCTCCGTGCATTGTTTCAACTGTTTTTTCGTACATGTTACCTCCCAGAGATGTTTTTTCCACGCTGTTATCAGCCATCACACCGTTTTCCGGTGGATCTATTTCTTCATTGTCTGCCTCGTCGAATTCTTCGTGCAGGTTTGCCGACGCAATCGGAAGTATCGCCAGACTGGCCGCTATCACAGCCAGCATCAAGAAATTTCCTACTTTCATGTATGACACCTCTTCATGAACCAGATCTCAAAACATCTTTTCTTTCCATCAGTTTATCCATCTCCTCCTCCATCAACTCCATATAAAGATCAAGAACGCTTTCATCTATACCCTGACCTATTGAAGTCTTCTCCCCGTTCTCAAAATTTCTTACAAGGTATCCTCCTGGTTCAAAGATTTTCTCGGTTTTTTCTCCGCTTCTCCAAATTTTTTCAGCTTTTAAATCCGGCATGGATAGTTCCATGCGTATTTCACTGTGGTTTTTCACGATATCCAGTTTTCCATCGTCGTTACTGTAGCTGAAAACCTCTGTATCTTTCGAACTGTTGTGGATGAACCTGTCGAAACGTGTTTGTTTTTCCAGGTAAGAACCGTTGCTTTTTTCCCTGTATCTAGATGTTTCTGCTCCCTCGACCCGGACATGCACAACTTTTTTCCTGTTCTCCGTTTCCAGCTCGACTTTTTGTTTTCCCGGAGCAATACCTGTAAAAACAAGGTTTTCGTTGGCTGAAGGAGTACTGTTCTCAAGAAAACCTGTCTGAACACCTTCGGACGTACTCAGTTCGGGTCTCTCGTCAAGGTCGCCCGGAACACGTATTTCGAATTCCTCTCCCGCCTTAACATCTAGTTCCCTTTGGTCCTTGTTTTTCGGTTCGTAGCTGTCTTTCACAGGCCCTAGAACATTTTCGCCGATGAAGTAAGCCTCTGCATCGTACCTGTCAAACCCTTCAAGGCTTTCGAATACCAGGGAATTCCTGCCTTTCCTCGGTTCAACTTCCCTGACCTTTTTCTTTCTGTCCGTCCTGTTTCCCTGTGTCAAAACAACTTTCCCTCCCTGTTTCTCCGAGACATTCAGATTTACAGAAACGGATTCCCTGCCAGCATCGACGGATAGAGAGGTGTTTTGCTCTGTTTCGATGTTGAGATCGATTTTTTCCGTGACCCTTGTTTCTCCCCTGTAATTCCTGAGGACAGGCACCTTCACAGTAAGCTCTTTTCTGCCGTCCGGAAAGCTCTGGTTTTCCAGCTGTTTGTCGTCCGCGGGGAAAACAGTTTCCGTCACGTTTTCCACGTAATTTATGTCCAAAACTTTCTCCTCTCTTACAAGATCGATTTCCTTTATCCTTGCATCCGCTGGAAAAGTCCTTGAGAACTTCTTGAAGAACACCTCGGGCATCTCCGGCTCTTTAAATGTCTCCACGTCCTCAAAAACCAGGAAATTCTCCTTGAAACTGTGCTCCACTTCTTCGGTCCAGCTGTAACGGCAAAAACCTTCTACACACTTTTTTTCTGGTTCGGGAGGGATTTCCGCGACAGGATCCTTCACTGTTTCCGGTAACCCGTAATGCAAGAAAGATTTCAGGGTCTTGTTCTTCCTGGCCCTTGACCTCCAGTAAGCGTTGAGAAACGCAGCGTTTTCGGGATCAAAGGTCCAGCTGTCTCTTTTGTAACTGTTCAGAGATTTTCTGTATGCTGAACCGGTCCGGTAACCTCTTCTCAAAAACCTCTGAACAAGTTCCTGCGTGTAGTGGTAGTAAGTATTCCCTGTGAAACCGAGGAATCCTTTCGAACCGTTTTCCAGAGTTTTTTCAAGTAGTTCGGAGCCCGGTCTCCCGGCTATGGGCGAGGTATCGATCAAAAAACCATCGAAACCGGCTGGCCGGAAGTCTCCATCCGGAAGATGCCAGTGGGTTCCGTTACCCTCGCCTATGTATATCGCCTTGGACTTCTCAGATATATTACCCAAGTTTTTTCCTTTGAGAGGCTCTCTAGGAGCGATGAAAGAATCCAGGAATTTTTCCTCAACTTTCCGGTAACCCCTGTTTTCCTCCAGCGCCTCCACGAACTCCCCGAATTTTTCCTGGTCGTAGTCCGGCCGGTACTCCAGCCCTGTCATTAGAAGTTCGGCTCCTCTATCTGCGGTTTTGACGGCTCCTGCCATCTCCGTCAGGGGCAAGTTGTCGGACAACCCTTCATCGATAAAACCGTCTTCTCCCTCCAGGACACCGACTGTTTTTTCCACGATCTTTGCAACTCTGCCAGGATCCTCCACGACTTTTCTGAATACTTCCTGGAACCTTCCCTGCTTCGCGTAGACGTAAAGCTGTTCGAAATCTTCTTTTATTTTCACGGGGTCCGGCACATCCTTCAAAGAAGTAATCAAACCTCTTGTTGCGTCCCCGATATCCTGGTAGCTGGTACGGTTTTCAACCAGTAGTTCTGTATCTATTCGCTGGTTTTCCAGCTCTATCATGTTGTTGAGGCCGTATGTCAGTCCTCCTCCAAGGTTCGCCACGACACCGGGTTTCGTCTCATGCATGTACTGAGCAGCCACTAGAGCGCTTTTGTCTCCATTTTTCTCGGTTTTCAGAATGTCTTGTGCTTTTTCAATGTCTTCTGGAAGCCTTCCGTAGTTTACATCGGCGAAACCGTCCGAGTCAAGGTCTGTCAAATGACTGTCGGTGTAAATTGTTTCGTTGTCTATTTCATCGCTGTATAAAACGTTTCTTTCGGCCTCTATAGGATCCTCGATTTCTTTCATGGGTGCGCCGAAGTTTGTAACGTACAAACCCTCGACAAGTCTTTCCGGAGACGGCTCAGTACTCTCATCCCTGTACCAGCTCTTGAGTTTTTCCCTGAACTTCCTATCAGCATTCAGAGTTTCATCCGAGTCAAGAACCAACATCGACGCATCAACTTTTTTCGAGTAAACAGGGGAAAGAACAGAGCTTTCCGACGAGGAATCCACGATCACCGCATGGCCGCCGCTTTCATTCCGTATAAAACCCTGTATCTCGTTTCTGTCCGGCTGTTTCTGTTCCAGGTCTTCTTCTTTGTAGCTGACCGGGAGTCCTTTCTCCATAGCGTACCTTGCTCTGAAAAGGTTTTCGGACCTGTTCTCCCCTAACCTGATGTATTCCTCTTTTTCCGGGAAGAAAACAGGTAGAACATCCTCTTTCTTTATCTCGGTTGTTTCGATTTCGCCTGTATCCACATCTCCGAGGGTGTAGACCTCGGTGTAGTTTTCCAGGTGTTTTTCATCCCTGTCTATTTTTTCAGTGACCGTGAAATCCTGTTTCGTTGTTGATGCCAGCAATGCCTTTTCCGGCGAGGGCTCAACAAGTATCTTTGAGTTGTCGGGTGCCGGGTCAACCTCTTTTTCAAAGGTGAACGAAACGTTTCTGAACCTTTTTCCTCCTGTTCCCTGGTAAAGGTACAGGGTTGACGGCGTGAAACTGCCTGGCTTGTCGTAGAACACGTTGAAGATGTAGTCGTCCTTTATTTTGTTGCCCTCCATGTTTTTTTCTTCTTCACCGGTTTCAAGATCCTCCACTTTCATGGTTCCGGTCCAGTTACCTGTTTTCTCGAGGTTTACCCGGTACCATCCCTCTTCAAGATCGTAGTCGGTTTCCTCCAGCCTGCTGTAGCTGTTTCTGAAGGGATGCGCACTGTCCAGAACCATGTAGGTCTGGTGCTCCGTTTCAAGGAAAAACCTGTTCAGGAAACTGCCGTCCAGATGCACGTATGTTCCGGGTCCATCGACCACTTTTATGGAGAACTCCAGGCTCTTCCAGTCGTCGTATTCCGGAAGATCAAGCTCCAGCACACCTGCATCCCTGTAAATATCCGCGTTTTCTTCTTTTTCAAGGGATTCAACGAACCCTTCTTCCTCCGAGGAGTATGTCAAAGTGGTTGAAACCGTGTTTGCGGACAGCAGCACAAGTAGCAGTACAAGGATTGTTGGCTTGAGGGACATGGGATAACCGGGTTGAAACCCGATTTTTAATAACTGTCCTCAAATTTCCCTTTTACAGGTTCCATGAAACGGTTTTCATAGTAGTCCCCATAGTTAATTTTTTTGCTCGAAAGGGTTTCTGGAAAAGAGGTTTTTCGGAAACTTTTAAATACCGGCCAAACGTATTACGATGTATTACGATGTACAGGGATCGGACGAAGATGCAGGAGAAAAATTTGGGAGAGGACCTTGAACTGGAGAAAAACTTCATGGGGTACGACGAAATCTCGGATCAGGGATACTTTCTGTCGAACTATGTCATACTCAACGGAAAAAACGAGATAGATGTATTGATCTCGGAACAAAAGGCAGAAAAACTGCTCGAAAACCATGGAAAAGAACTTCTGGAGGTTGAAAGAGAGAAAAAAACTTTTGGAGAGCTTTTCGAAGAAAAAGACATACCTGTCAAACTCTACTCGACCCTGGCAAGATCCTATTCAAACGGGGAGCAGGAAATGGTGCACCAGTTCGAAAAAGTGGTCGACACAACCGAGAAATATCTGGACATCGAACCGTACAGAGAAGGAACCGAGGTATTCAGGTGTCCATCGGGAATAACCGAGAAATGGGGTGCATCAACCTTCAAGAACGGGGAAAAACTGGAATGGGAGCTTAAGGGACTGAACTGGCCCATGCTGGCCGACATACTTGAAAAAGAAGACATCTCTGACTACAGGGAACTAGAGGATCTGGAGGTGGTGTACAACGAAGTGAAACACCTTTGAGTTTCCAAAAAATCTTTCTTTCAAAGGATTTAATACAGATGTTCACAAAGAATTCTCCGTGTGGAAAAAATGAAGGTTCTTTTTTACCAGCCGTGGATGAAGTCCAAGGGAGGTATCGAGAGGCTGATGCTCGAATATGCGGAGAGATCCACACACGAAGTTACGCTTGTAACACACTATCTTTCGGAGAGCTTTGAAGAGTACGACGTGGAAGTGAAAAAGCTTACAGACAAAACAGTTCCCGAAGGATTTCTCAAAAGAGGAGCGTTTACAGCACCACGGATTATATCCGGGAAGCTTGATTTGGACGATTATGATGTTTTGCTGGTGTCCGAAGCAGGCCTGGGCAGCTTCATAACGTTCAGAAACCACGAAAAACCTGTTATCTGTTACTGCCACACACCTTTGAGGGCTGCGCACCAGTTCCACAGCCACTACAGAGAACAGTACGGATTCCCGAAAAACATTTTCTTCTCCTTCGCAGCCTCTGTCTACCGCTTTCTGGAGAAAAAAGCCTGGAAAAACTTTGATTATGTTTTCGCGAACAGTCAGAACACTGCTGAAAACATTCGGAGAGCGGACCTTGCCGAAAAAGCGGAAAAAGAAGTGGTTCACCCTGGAGCCGACCTGTCCAGGTTCAAGTCAAAAGAGGAAGAGAAGTTCTTCTTCTACCCGAGCAGGTTCAAAAGGTACAAGAGACAGGACCTGGCTGTGAAGGCTTTCGAAAAGTTCTCCGAGAAAGTTGAAGAAGACTACAGGCTTGTACTTGCCGGTTTCCCCGACGATAAAAAATACGTTGAAGAGCTTAGGAATATTTCATCCGACAAAGTGGAGATAAAAACAGATGTAAGTGACAGCGAGATGGTGGATCTGTACAGCAGGTGCACAGCGGTTTTGTTCACCGCAAAGAACGAGGACTGGGGAATTGTACCTGTGGAGGCGATGGCATCAGGAAAACCCGTTGTAGCTGTTGACGAGGGAGGGCCTTCTGAAAGCGTTGAGAACTGGGACACAGGGTTTCTGGTTGAATCCGAACCTGAGGAAATAGGTTCGAAGATGTCGGAACTTGTTGGAAACACGAAGATGTACAAGGACATGTGCAAGAATTCTAGGGAAAGAGCGAAGGAGTTCACATGGGAGAAGTTCGCTGAAAAGATGGACAAAAGAATAAATGAAGTTGTGGAAAACTGATGGCTGCTGTTTCTCCCTTGTTATTTTTCGGACTAGAGGCGCTCTAGTAAAGTAATTTTGTATTATTAGGCCCTCTAGTTTGGTATTTTGTTTACTAGAGGCGTTGAAACTACAATTTTTGTGGTTTTTGAGCTCTCTAGTTCTGATTATAGGTACAGAAGAATATTTCAAGTTTCAACTATCTCGAGGGATCATCAATTTCTATTT
>JALDAE010000013.1 GCA_022729335.1 Candidatus Nanoanaerosalina halalkaliphila | reverse complement strand
TCTTTGAGTGTCTCCTTCAAATAGCTCTGAACTTCTTTCATCTCATCATCATGTACCATGGTTTAAACGACCTCGTAAAATAAAAGAAAACCCATTTATTTAAAAGTGTTGTTAATAAAGGATAAAAACATTTTCTGGCTGTGGTGTTTTCAGTAGATACTTTTCAGTGGTTTTTCTTAATCCAATAATTTCACCAAGAAGTTAAAAAGGTCACTAATCAATAATTCGTCGGGATAGACCGGGAGAATTGGGGCCTCCTGTAACCGCAAGTCCTCAAAAGCGGGGTCGAAGCCGTGGATCAGGGCGAGGTCCAGAGACTGCAGCCCTGTATAGCTTCGTTGATCCCTTGTCCGCTGGGATGGGCTGACCAGTGAACCGGGTCAGGCCTTGACGGGAGCAGCCCTAAGCTGGTTGGTCCATGTTCAGGGGGTCGCAAGGAGTAGAAGAGATACAGGATAACTGCACCTCTGACCCGCTCGAGTCCACGGTGTTCCCACCACTGTTTATACAAATAGATGATGAAATATGCTAAAAATTATAGGGACATCCCACATTTCTAGAGAGAGTATCGAGGAGATCAATGAAGCATTCAAAGATCATGAATTCGATATAGTAGCTGTTGAACTCGACAGATCCAGGTTGCTGGCTTTGAAGTCCCAAAAAGGTGGTGGTGTGACCGCCCGAAACCCTATAGCTCTGGTGATGAGCGCTGTTCAAAACTATCTCAGCAAAAAAACAGGTATCACTCCTGGGACAGAGATGTTGGAAGCTGTGGAAAAGGCCGAACAACACAACACAAAGGTATTTCTTCTGGATCAGGATATTGCGATCACCATGTCCAGGCTTAAAGATGTATCTTTGAAAGAAAAGGTGAAGATAGCTGGCTACGGTCTTTTGGGATTGCTTGGAAAAAATGCGGTGCAGTTCGACATAACAAAAGTTCCTCCAGAGGACTTCATAAAGTACATTCTTGTACAGTTCAGGGTTATGTTCCCGGGTTTCTACAGGGTGCTTATAGAGGAAAGAAATATTTACATGGCAAGAAGGATAAAAGAACTTGATAAAAAATACGAAGATGTTCTTGTCGTGGTAGGAGCCGGCCACAAACCAGGTATCGAGGATTTAATTGACCAAGAATAGGGGAGAAGAAATTTCTTATAAACTATTTTATTACTCCGTCACAAATAGTAAAATATATGACAAACTTTGAGAGATCACTGGTGAAGTCGTTCAACCGGTACTTTGAGGAGAAAGACATCAGAGGTATTGCTTACCGGAGGAAGCAACACAGGTTTTCCAGCCAGTTCGTAGATATACTTGTTGACTCCTTTAACCCGGATTTTTACCTGGCAATAGAAAACAAATCTCTCAAGACATCTTCTTCAAACAAGCTTTATTTCTCACAGCATTTCTCGGAATCCGATGATGGCCACCAGATCAAGAGGATCGATGATTTTGTCCATAGATCCGGTCGAAGAGGTTTTCTAGCGGTCGAACTAAAAAGAGGTACCGGGAGACCAAGAAAAGCATACATGATACCCTGGGAAAAAGTCGTTGATAGATACGAAGAGGGAGAAAAAGGATTTTCCGTTGAGGAGATAAAAGAGTTTCCAGAGATAAAGAGAAAATCAACCCGTTACAGGGTCAAACAAACCATGGAGATGGTCAAATGACAAAAAAAGAGTGGATGCAAGAGATAAAGTTTCACAAGCCAGACGAGATAAAGGAACTGATTTACTCGGCAATAATTCTGGGTATAGCCTTTAACATAGCTATTTTCGGAAGAGAGAATCCTTTTGAATTTGTGCTACAGTGGCAGTTTTTGTTTTATTTTGTACCTACTTTCGTGGTCGTACTTATTTCTTTGGCTGGAAAAGAGATATCTCAAAAAGTATTTGCCAGACAGACCGAATGCTTCGTCAGGTATGAGATGTGGACACCTGGAGCTGTAGTCGCACTACTCAGTTCTTTCCTTGGTTTTGTTGTTGCAGCTGTTGGAGGTGTAAAGGCCTCTGCGGATTACAGAAAAAGATACGGTAGATGGGTTGTTAATGTCACAGCTCAGCAACTTGGCCTGATATCGATGATCGGTGTGGGAGCTTATCTGTTTATAGGTATATTTTTTCTGCTTTTGGAACCTTTGATTCCGATTGTTCTGATGGGCAGGAACCTCATGACCGTGGCTTTCGAGATAAACATACTACTGGCTATTTTCTCGCTCATACCGCTCAAACCACTTGACGGAGAAAAACTAATTGTTTGGAATACTTATTTATGGTTTGTTATGGTGTTAATGAGTGTTTCACTGGTGTTACTGTTCTAAGGATCTGACATAAAAATTTGACGAGGTAATAAAAAACATGGGAAACGAAATTTTGTCGCCTTTGAAGGCACTAGTGGTGTTTCTCGGGATAGCCATCATACCATTCATTTTCATTCCTGCAACGGGCCTACCAGAACTTGATACACCCTCCAGTATTGTTGTGACCATTCTTGTAGGTTTTTTGTTTGGTGTCTATGATAGGAAGTTCTTGAGAGATAATTTTATGGCATTTGTTTGGGGATGCATCCTTTATGCAATACTCTTGATAGCTCTTGATCTTAGATGGTTTGCTGTGATGCTTATACTTCTTGGAAGTTATTTACTGGGTAGAAATATGGTTGAAAGGAGAGCAGACGGTCATCTCTTCAAGGTTAGTTCAGATTAAATTTGAAAGGACCTATACTCAGCTTAAGAGGTTTATCTTCTTTTTCCTCCGAAACCTCTATGTCTCTTACCTCGGTATCTTCGATACCTTTTTGTTTTTCTTTATCATATTTTCTGACAAATCTAAGGAGCCTAACAAATGGTATGAAGTAATGGGATAACTCAATAATACTTTCTATCCTGATGATTTTCTCTTTTTCTTTTTCTTCATACCTCACTGTTTCCTTGCCGTTCGAAAATATTTTAGCTTTCATCTTTTCCATCACTTGATTCGAGAACGGTTTTGCCATTTAATTCAAGTTCTTTATCACCTATCCTGAAACTCTGGGAGTCGAACTCCAGCTCCAGTTTCAGGTTTCTCTCCACCGCCCTCTTGAAGAAAGAGTCAAGAAACTCTCCGAACTCTTTTTCTGATTCCATATTTTTTAATTGTTGCTCCTGCTTTAACTTTTTTTGTTTTTCCCATGCTTTTCCCAAGAACTTTTTAGTTTAACCCCAAAAAATGCTTACATGGAACTTCTTGTTGAAACAGTCAAGGGCTTTGAAGAGATTTGTAAAAACGAGTTAAAACAGATATCAGACTCTGTAGAGATAATCAAGGAGATGGAGGGTTATTTGTTAATAGAAGGTGAATTAGAGGATGTTTTCCGTTTAAATTATTCTTCGGGAACCTCTAACAGGATTATACATGTGCTGGATCATTTCAAAATAGAGGAACCCGAGGACTGCTACGAAAATCTTGATTTCGAGGTTGAAGAGTTCATTGAGCCTGACCAAAAATTTGTGGTGAGGGTTGAGAAATACGTGGACGATTTTAAATCCACTTCACTTGCAAGGGAATCAGGACAGAAGATTGTCGATAGTTACAGCGAAGAAAAAGGTGAGACACTTTCCGTTGATCTTGAAGAACCGGATATTGTTTTCAGGTTATATGTATTTGACGAAAAAACCTTTTTTGGTTTTGATACTACTGGTAAACCCTTGAATGATAGAGCCTACCTTGAAAAAGAGGTTGAGGTACCTCCTATTCTTGCTAACTGTCTTGTGAGATACAGCGAATGGGAAGGTGAGGAGAAGATGATGGATCCCTTTGCAAGGGATGGTGTAGTCGCTGTGGAAGCTGCAAGGATTGTTTCTAACACACCTAACAAGGGAAGAAAGTTCGGATTTATCGACTCAAAGTTTTACTCTAATAGAGCTTACTCCGAGATAGCAAGAAAAATTAATGAAAAAATGTTGGTTGAAGAAACAAACATCAAAGCCTGCGAAAAAGATGTTTCAACCATCGAAAAGCATGCTGAATCCGCCAGCGTAAATATTGAAATAGATGACACTACAGCCCTTGAAAACAAGTTAGATGGGTATCATATAGTTTTTGACACACCCTATATACCCCGGAAATCAAAAAGAAAACAGATATCACGTTACATGAAGGATTTTGAGGAAAAAATAAGCTCATCGGATATCAAATCCCTTGCCTGTACATCGAGGAGTGAAAAATTCTTCGAAATTTTTGAAAGAAAAAATAAGGTGGAAATGGAAAGCTTCAAAGCATATCTCTTTAGTTTCTGAACTACTTTTCAACGCTTTCAAGCTGAGAAGCGATGTTCCATATCTCAGTTCTAATATGCTGAGGTAAGTTAGGATCGCTTGAAACCTGGTCAAGAAGGCTTGCTCCGGTATTGACCCTGACGGAAAGTTCCGTATCAGGATCAGAAAGTTCCTCTATAAAAATTTCAAGTGTTTCCTGTACATTGCTCGGCATACTCTGCATATCCTTTAAATCTTCCACTCTTGCAACTACTTCCTGAATATCTGTCATGATTCATCACCCTATCACTGTGCCATGTTCTGATTCTGCATCTGTTTTTGCATCTGTTTCTGTGATTCCTCGACTTTCTCCTTGAGCTTTTTCTCTTTCTTGTTCAGGCTTTTCAACCTTATATCCAGATCCTCTTTTCGCTCCTCAAGATCTTCTTTCATCTCTTCGTAATCCTTCGATACAAGGATAGAACCAACTGACTTGTAAACATCCTCGTCCTCAGATTTTTTGAGTTCTTTAAGAGCGTTTTCTACTTCTTTCTTTTCAGTCTGGGTTGACTGTTTTTGCATCGTTATTTGCTGAAGTTTCTGTTGATTCTTCTGAAACTCCATTATCATCTGTTGGTTATTCATTAAAATCACCTATAATTTTTGAACTTAATTTGACGAGTTTGGTAGCCGTGTTGAGTGATCCCCTAAACGATCCCAAACTGTCGGCCTCTATCTCAACTTCCAAAAAATCTCTCCTGTTGACATCGAACTTCACCCTTTCCGAATCAACAAGGTCAGGTTCTACGGAACTGCATATTTTTTCCTCATTATCAAGGTCAAATTCCAAGGTTGCCCTCTGGATTCCGATCGGGCATCACCTTGCCTTGACAGTCTTTTTCTCCATAGGTCTCTTCTTGAGTATTACCCTTCCGGAACATTCCGGACATATAATCTTTTCCTTGACAGGGTTGATATCTATGTTCGATTCGCATTTTGCGCAGATGTATCCTACCATTCTTTATACCTCCATTCGATATTTAAACTTGTTCTTTTGCTTCTTCGAGTTCTTCAGTGCCTTCCCTAATTGCCTTTTCAATTTTTTCGACTGCTCCAGTATCTGCTTCATAGGCTCCTCCAGCCACCTTGTTTCCACAACTTTTGCATTCCCAGATACCTGAAGCCTTCCTAACAAGTCTCTCCTTGTGACAATTGGAGCATTCTATGTTCTTCTCTACTTTTACTTCATTTCTTGCCATTTTTTCTCACCTTACCTTTCTTACAATAATAAAAATACGTATTTTTAAAAAGTTGTTCAAAAAACAGGGACAGAAAAAGGAGGTTTAAACCTCCTCTACAGATTTTCTGATTCTTTCCCTGAACTTGTCGGCTTTTTCCTCGATTGTTTCAATGATCTCGGAGACATCGTCCGCTTTCAGGGGTCCTGGTTCTCCCTTCTGCATGTTGACGACTTTTCCGTCTTCCTTGATTGTGACTGTCAGCCTTGTGTCCCTGACGTCTTCCTCGTCTGCAGTGGTGTCAAAGACTATCTTTGAACCGATCTTTGAACCTGTCAGAGTTATTGGAAGTCCGTTTATAGGAAGTTCCTTGTAGTTATCTCTGTCCAGTTCCCCGTCTTCGTCTATCTCGGGAAGTCTTCCAAGCATAAGTGCCGTTGCAGCTCCGATGGATGATGCATCCATCAGGTTTCCATCGTAGTCCAGTACATGGATGTCGATGAAGACTGCGTAGACTTCTTCTCCTTCCTCGATAACGAGGTCCTCTAGATCGATTACGCCTGACTCTCTGATACCTCTGTCGATAACTCTTGCCAGCTCTGTTGCCTCGTCACCAGGCGGTCCTGGTTCGTAGTGAGGTGCTGCCATAGGAGTCAGTTCGACGTTAGTTATCAGCATTCCCTGATCGGGTGCGTCAGGATAAGGAGATTCTGTGTCGGTTGAGATTCCGACAAGTACCTTTGTGTCTCCCAGCTCTACCATTGCAGATCCATCAGCAGTCTCGTTTATGTATCCTGGTTCTATTTTAAGTTCTCTGAACTCGTCCAAATCTCTGTCATCCATTCTTTCTCCTTTTTCGATCATTTTGGAGATGTTCTTGTCGTTTATGCTAATTACCATTAGTTATCACCTCCTTTGTAGGCTTCTCTAAGCGCCTGTTTTTGTTTTTCGAACAGTTTTTCGTTGCCTTTTTCTGCAAGTTCCAGACCTTCTCTGACATCATCTGCGGTGATATCTCCATCCATCTGCAGAAGAGTTATCTGGTCTATGTCTCCGTTGATCGTAGCAACAGGTATGTCCGCCTTTCCATAGGCGTCTTCTTCTCCTGCAACGTCAAGAACCATCGTGTCCTCAAGCTTTCCTACTGCACATGCCTGTACCAGTCCTCTCATTGGGATGCCAGCATCAGCAAGTGCGAGTGATGCTGCAGTAATTCCTGTTACTCTTGTTGAAGCATCAGCCTCTAGCACTTCAACATAAACGTTTATAGCAAGTTTTGGAAACATCTCAAGTTTCACGACAGGTTCCAGAGCCCTCTTTGTTACAAGGCTTATTTCCCTGCTTCTTCTGCTCGGCTTTGGACTCATCCTGTCGTCAACTGAAAACGGAGCCATCCTGTACTTTGCCTGCAGAACAGCCCTGTTGGCTTTCTGAAGGTGTCTTGGATGAAGCTCTTTCGGTCCCTTGACAGCTGCCATTATTCTCGTGTTACCGATTTCAACAAAGGCAGAACCGTCAGGACTCTTTAGAGGACTTACTTCAATGTTTATATCTCTCATTTCGTCTGGAGCTCTTCCGTCCAGCCTTTCTCCGTCTTCAAACAATCCTTCTTTCTGTTTCTGTGGCATCAGTTATCACCTCTTTCCTCTAGTTTTTCATCAAGCCATTCATCCATCTTGTCCGTAAGGCCTTTTTCCTGGGCCTTTCTGGCTACTCTCTTACAGGCCTTTGCTGCAAGACCTTCTTTTTCTCCTCTGATCCAAATTCTTCCGTTCTGACCGACAACTATGGTGCAGTCAGTCTTTTCCTTGATCATGTTGACCATGCTTCCCTTCTTGCCGATTATTCTTGGGACTTTTGTAGGAGGAACCTCTATGATCATACCTCCCTGGATCTTACGGGATCTTCTGTCATTCATTCCCACCTGCATGTCCTTGCTCTTTGTCACTTTCTGGATCTTCGCAATAACAACGTCCCCGACATCGTAGTAGTCAGCTATATCGTCTTCACTTAGATCGATGTACTCGTCCACAGCCTCTCCGATAGGCATCACTGCGTCGTAAGGGGAGTTGATGTCAAGAATCCAGTTGGAATAAGTCACCTGGGAAACTACAGCTATGACAGAATCTCCTTCTCTTGGAAGATACCTTCCTTTCATGGGTTTAACTCTAACTTCTCGACCTTTTCTATATTCTACAGTGCCGAGATACTCTGAATAAATCTGGTTGTTCTCTTCGTACACGCCTGACCCGGTTTTACAATCTTTTCCGTTGGCCAAGGCTTCACCTGGAACAACTGTTGTTCTATTTTCTTTAAGCTTCTTCATAGTCCTTATCACCTTAGGACAAATTTGATTTGAAGGAGAAACAAACTTTTTATCCTAAAAATAAATCTCCTTCCTTTTTTCTCTCAAATACAAGTATAAAAAACAACTTTTAAAAAGATAGGTCTTTAACTGAAATACTCCCTGAAAACTTTTTTTAGGTATTTTAACTTGTTAGGAGATGTCAGAAATGTCGGATATAGAGGTAAAAGGTATAGGAGAAATAGAGGACTTCGAGATAAATATTCCGTGTAAACACAATCCGAAGCTCAGAGAAGTTATTGAAAAGGTCAATTCCAACGAAGAACTTCAAACTTTGTGGGTGGTTCAGAACGTAAACGCCGTTGATAGGAAAGGTTACTCGGATCATGGACCTGTACATATGCAGGTTGTTGCCAACATAGGTCTTAAGCTGGGCAGAATGATATTTGAAAAAGATGTGGAGCCAAGCCTGACGGAGAACTACTCGGGTTTTGACGAAGAAGATGTGGAGGTAGTTATAGTTTTGGCATCGCTTTTACACGACGTCGGCATGTCGATCCACAGATATCACCACGAGAAAAACTCTCTGTTTCTCGCAAAAGATATCGTGGACGAACTACTTGAAGGTATATATGATGTCAAGAAAAGAACTGTGATCAGATCAGAGGTGCTTCACGCAGTTTATTCTCACAGGTCGAATGGTGAGCCATTGACTGTGGAGGCAGGTATCGTAAGGGTTGCTGATGCTCTCGATATGGAAAAAGGAAGATCCAAGATCACATTTGAAAACGGAAGCGTTGACATCCATTCAGTCTCTTCAGCAGCTGTTGACGAGGTTATTCTTCAGGAAAGTGAAGGTGAGCAGGTGGAAGTGGTTGTGAAGATGAACAACAGCGCAGGGATATTCCAGGTTACAGGTCTTCTAAAGAAAAAGCTGGAAAGTAGCGGAATACAGAGCTACATAAATGTCAAAGCCGAGATAGATACCCAGGAAGAAACAAGGATTCTCGAGGAACTGGATATGAACTGACATCTTTTTATCCATGTCTCGACAATTTCCCAACATGGATCACTCGGCAAAGACAGGAATAGGTTTTGGACTGACATCCGCCGTGATTACCACGCTTGGTTTGATGGTGGGTGTCAATGCAGGTACACATTCTAGGGTCGCTGTAATAGGTAGCATACTTACTGTTGCCGTTGCTGATTCGTTTTCGGACGCTCTCGGAATCCACATAATGGAAGAAACACAGGGAGAATACTCCCACGGAACTGTATGGAAGTCATCTCTTTATGCTTTTTTATCAAAGATGTTGATAGGAGGATCCTTTGTCGCTCCTCTGATTTTATTTCCTCTATCAACAGCTATCAACATAGCTATGTTGTGGGGTCTGTTGATTCTGGGAGCCTTTAGCTATTATATAGGTTCTTTTGAAGAAAAATCACCTTGGAAAGTAGTTTTGGAGCACGAGGTAATAGCTGTGATCGTTATATTCGTGTCTCACTACATCGGTGTCTTGATATCGATTTACCTGGGTTGACTTTTACGTCTGGTGCCAACCCTTGCCGTCCTCCCTGAGTTCGGAAAGAGATTTCTTTCTTTCGGACATAACCCTCTTCTTTTTCCTGTAGAATATTCCAAGAGGAAGTTTTTCTCCTCTGTCCCACTCTCTGGTTTTCTCAAGTGCTTCGTCTCTTGTGCGGTCTTTGTCTTCAAGCCAGTAAAACTTTTCATTTACCTCTTCAATGTTTTGAGTGTACTTTCTGCAGGGCATTATCACATCGACGTAAGAGAAACCATCCCACTTCATCGCTTTTTCAAGTATTTCCTGGGTTTTACCGAAATCCCTAGGATTAACCCTTGCAACAAAACTTGTTCCGTTCGCGACCGCTATCTCCAGGGGGTTGAGAGCCGGATCGCTGTGTCCTTCGGGCTGTGCCTTTGATTCGAATCCTTCTTCTGAAGTTGGTGTAGCCTGTCCGGTAGTAAGAGCGAACACCCTGTTGTTGTGAACAACCATCGTGATATCCGGGTTGAACCTCGATGCATGTATGAAGTGTGACATTCCTTCAGAATAAGTGTCCCCATCTCCTCCAAATCCTATTACCTCAAGACTTGGATTACCGATTTTTGTACCCACTAGAGTTGGAAGAACTCTGCCGTGAAGGCTGTAAACACCTCCCACGTTGAGATAATCGAACATCTTTCCGTGGCAGCCAATACCTGAAGCCATGGAGAAGTCCTCTCTACGTATATTCTTTTCTTCGGATATGGTGTCTAGAGCATTTTTTACAGCCGAGAGCAGGATAAAGTTGTTGCATCCCGGACACCAGGTCATCTCGGCATCCGTATCAAGATTCTTTTTTATGCTCATCACTCATCACCTCCGATCTTTTCTACAAGCTCGTCCTTTCTGAACGGCCTGCCGTTGTATTTCAGGATTTTGTTGTTTATATTATAACCTGTTTTCTCCCTGATAACGTTTCCAAGTAATCCCTCGGAATTGTTCTCTACCAGAAAAATTTCTTCGGATTCTTCAAGATGTTCCTTGATTTCTTCCGGGAAAGGTTCTAGGTATATTATCTGTAGGAACTTGTATCCAAGTTTTTTGACCGCATCTTTTATCGCTCCTTTTGTTGATCCCCATCCCACTACGAGTGTGTCGGAATCCTTGTTTCCGTGTATCTTGTACCTTTGGAATTTTTCTGATTCCTTTTCTATTGTTTTTTTCTTTCTTTTTCTTTTTTCCACCATCTTCTCGACTTTCTTGGAGTCCTCTATTGTTATACCGAACTCGTCGTGTTCGTAAGACGTTGATTTTACAACGTTTATTCCGGGAACGCTTCTTGGGCTGTTGCCGTCTTCTGTGATCCTGTAATTTTTGTAATCTCCGACTTCTTTTCTGTCTATGTTCCTTCCGACTTCTTCAACGGTGACCCCTGATTCGAAACTGTAATCGGACTCCGCAACATGCTTGTCTCCGAGAAGAACTGACAAGGTCCTGAAGTTTTCAGCAAAGTACATCGCCTCGTTTGTTGCTTTTATACTTTCCTTTGCATCGCCTGGAGCAATCACAACTCTTGGGAATGTCCCGTGTCCGCCTTTCAAAGCTACTTCCAGGTCTCCCTGCTCGGTGTATGTCGGCACGCCTGAACCCGCACCCGCTCTCTGGGAAAGGTATACTACAAGAGGTATTTCCGATATGCCCTGCATGGAGGTAGCCTCCTGCATCAGATCATAGCCTCCTCCTGAAGTGCCTACCATGGTCTTTGCACCCGTATGTGCTGAGCCGAGAGCTGCATTTGCAACTGCTAGCTCGTTCTCAAGCTGGTATGTGACCATTTCCTCGTCTTTTTCCCTGTCAGCAAGTATGTGTAGCACTGGTGTTGCAGGGGTCATGGGATAGGCAAGATAAACATCCAGTCCTGAGGCGATTGCGCCCTCTGCTATTGCCTGACTACCTGACATGACCTTTATATCTCTTTCTCTATCTTCGAGATTTTTTTCGGTATTCGAGAATTCGTATCCTTTCTTTACAGCTTCCATGTTTTTTTCCATGTTTTTTCCAAGCTCTGTTTCAAGTACTTTCTCTACTTCCGATATGTTTATTCCCAGATAATTTGCTACTACGCCCACTGAAACCATGTTGTAGGCTCTCCCCAGATCTTTTTCACCGAAGTTTTCGAAAATCCTGTAAATAGACCCGTCACTTTTTAACCTGTCTACATGTTTCTCTATGGTTTTTTTGTCCTGGGCTACAATCAAATCAACTTTTTCGTTGTGGGAGTTTATTTTATCTTTTGAGAACGACAGAACGTTGAAAGAGTGGCCTCCTTCAATCAGCGAACCATAATCCCTGTATTTGAAAGTAAAAAATCCTTTTCTGGCCAGCAACTCGGCAATTATCTCGGAAGCCTTGTTTATTCCCTGCCCCTGCTTACCTCCTAACAAGATATGTTGTTCCATGTTGTTTCTTTCTGTTCAACCTTTTTTCACTTTAACGGTTTATTAAAAATTGATTTAGTAAACCATTAAAATGTTTTTAAACAATTTAATTTTTCATGGAAGAAGTCAAAGGGGTGATGGTCTGCCTTTACAAGTTGAAGAACGGTCATCCCAGATACTGTGTTTTGAAGAGAGAGCTCAACTGGGAGGGATGGGAGTTCCCGAAAGGCAGGATTGATGATGGGGAAGACCCTGAAGAAGCTGCAAGAAGAGAAGTTATTGAAGAGACAGGTATTGAACCCGAAGAGATCACCAAATTAGATGAAACACACAAATGGACTTATGAAAGAGATGGAAACAAGTACAGATCCATATATCGATGTTTTATGGCGGAGGCTCCCGGAGATGCGAGGGTTGACCTGGAACAGAACCCGGATGATGAACATACACAGGGATTCTTCCTAAATTTCAGGGACACCAGAGAAATTCTAGAACATGACAATCAGAGATACCTGTTGGAAAGGGCTGCAGAAAAGATTGAAGAGAATGACCGGGGATGACCCCGGCCTGAGATCTGGTTCTTTTGATATGTTTGGAAAATTTTATTCTGTTTCAATTATTTTATAAAACCCCTTTGTTTCCAACTGAAAACGTTGATGTTAAAGGGTTTAAAGTTAATATAAAAGTTAACCAATTTTTTGAAATGGAATTATGATCGACGACAAAGATTTCTCGATCCTAAAAATTCTCGACAATTCAGAAAGTCCTCTGTGGAAAAAAGAGATTCACAGGAGACTGGGCGAAAACATCGACAAACTACCTCTAGAAGAAAACTTCTCTGTTCAGACCGTTGGCAGAAGAGTTGACAAAATGGTTGAATCAGGTGTTCTTGACTCCTTGTACATGAAAACCGAAGATGTCAACAGGATGCTGATACATAGTTTTTATCCGACTGAAAGAGGAATGGAAGAACTCAGGGAAAAAAGAGAAAAGTTCATGGAATCCCTGGTACAGGAAACTTTGCTGGACAAGGATACAATGAGTTTTGAAAAGGAATTTGTCAACGAGGTTTTCTCCAATCACTATGACATACCTATGGAGGTATGCACCGAGTACTCGCCAAGGTACATCAAGAAAGTAGCTTTTCTTGATAGTTACTACGGTTTTTCTTCCATCATGGCTGATAAGGGTTTTAAAAAATTTTCAAGAGAGATTTTCCAACACAACGAAGAACTCCAGAACCGTCTTGAAGATATTATTCCGGATTTATAGATATAACTGATTACAGGGATAAACATGAAATGATTTAACAGTAGGGGTTTTAATACATGGATAGGTGGTTTTAGTTGTTTGAGGTCACAGTAAATGAACATGAAGAGAAAAATGTTGAAATGGTAGAGAGGAAAGGACTGGGACATCCGGATTCGCTTGCCGATGGACTGGCCGAAGCGGTTTCCCGTGCACTCAGCAAAAAATACAGGGAGAAACTTGGATTTATAGCTCACCACAACACAGATGAAGTTCAAATTATAGGTGGACAGAGCAAACCAGAGTTCGAGAACGGAACTTTAAAGAAACCTATCTATGTTTTGCTAGGGGGCAGAGCCACACAGAGTTATGGAGGCAAAGAGTTCAACGTTCACGGTATCGCAATAAAGGCTGCGAGAGAATATCTTGATTCCACACTCAGGCATATAGATGTTGAACAAGACGTTATTATAGATTCAAGGATTGGAGAGGGTTCCCCGGATCTTACCGAGATGTATTCAAGAAGCGAAGAGATACCTCTGGCCAATGACACAAGCTTTGGGATAGGCCATTACCCCTACACAAAAACCGAGAAAGTTGTGATGGAGGTAGAGAAACATCTGAACTCCGATGAAGTGAAGGAAGAAATGCCATGGATTGGAGAGGATGTGAAAGTTATGGCAAACAGAAAAAAAGATGAACTGGAAGTAACCGTGGCAGCTGCATTTGTAAGTTCAGAGGTGGAGGGTATAGATGACTATGTCAGGAAAAAAGAGGAGACTGTTTCAGAGATTGAAGAAATAGTCGGTGATCTGTACGACGGAGATTACGAGGTAAACCTGAACACTGCTGACCACCCTGAGAAAGGTTCCGTGTACCTTACAGTGACAGGTACTTCTGCCGAGATGGGTGATGACGGATCAACGGGCAGAGGTAACAGAACCAATGGACTGATAACACCTTTTAACCCTATGTCGCTTGAAGCAACAAGTGGGAAAAACCCTGTTGCCCACGTTGGAAAGATATATAACGTTTTGAGCAGAGTAATTGCAAAGAAAATAGTTGAGAACTTTGAAGATGTGGAATCAGCTACTCTTAAAATACTGAGCCAGATAGGGAAACCTATAAACGAGCCTCAGATGGTTAGCGTGGAGCTTGAAGGAACATTGAATAAAGAAGATATCAGTGATGAAGTGGAGGATATCTGCCAGGAATGGCTTGACAGGACTCCAGAAGTAATGGAGAGAGTTATAGAAGGTGAAATAACGACATTTTAGTCTTTTTCAGCTTTTTCAAGGTCTTTCTTGGAAAGCTTTCCTTCTTTATTGAACATTGAAGCCAGATGAAGATAGTAACGGTCGTTTTTAACTTCGAGAATGATTGGTTCGTTGTCAAGGAGCTTTTTGAGGTTTATTGAATAAACCCCCTCTTCCTCTATATGGATTGTTTTGGGATCTATCACAAGCTCCTTGTCCGTCTCTTCGTCATCCTTAATCTTTTTTATCAGATCATCTACTTCCCTAAGAACATCGTCTTCAAGTTCTTTTTCTCCTTCTGCTTCTTTTTCGAACATAAATACAGAAGAGCCACAGCTACAGCCTTCCACAAGCTCTTCGGAGTCTTCTTCGTAGATTTTTCCACAGTTCATACATCTATGAGGCATTTTCCACCTCCACATTTTTCGCAACGAAAGAAACAGATTCTTTGTCTTCTTTTACTTTTTCCATGGCTTTCGAGTTACCTACAATAGTCAGCCCTCTTTTTCTGTTTTTTCCAAGTACTGTATATATCTTGTTGATGGCCTTGTCTATAAAATCTCCTGTCTCAAGACTCGTGAATTCTATACCCGGGAAATCATCATCTATGGCCTGCATCGATTTTTCTATAAGTTTTTTCTTTTTCTGGGGGTTGAGGGAGTTGTCCATGATAATTATTTTTCCTTTTTTGACCTCATCTATTATCATCTCGAGGTTCTCCTTGAAACTGTTCTGGTCAAAACTGTTCTTCCCAATAAACTCTATTGGAACTCCTTTATTTGTCTTTGACATTTTTTGTCAGCTCAGATGGTTCATTATTTCTTCGTAGAGCTTGTCTATGTTTTCTCCTTCCTCGGCCGATATTTCGACCACAGGATGTTGAGGGAAAGCATCTCTCACTGCATCTGCATCGGAATCATCAAGGTCTATCTTGTTAGCAACGATAAGAATAGGTATGTCTTTGGCTTCCAGGTTTCCAATTATGGTTACATTCACCTGAGTGTAAGGATCCTTTGTTGAATCAAAAACTACGAGACATGCATCCACATCATCGAGCCATTTAATAGCTTCAACAATTCCCTGGGTAGCTTCTTTTGCTCTTGATTTTGATTCTTCCTCGTCAAGACCATAACTTTTGAAGTCCTTGAAGTCTACTTTCGTTGATATTCCCGGCATATCAAGAAGGTTCATTGTTATTTCCTGTCCATCAGCCTCAAGAATAGCTCTTTCTTTCTTTTTTACCTCTCTGGTTTCGTGTGGTACTTCGGATACTTCTCCAAGTTCTTCGCCAAGAAGATCCAAAGAAATCTGGTTTGCAAGTGTGCTTTTACCGGCATTTGGAGGTCCATAAATCCCGAGTGAGATGTCTTTTTTATCTCCGAATATGTTGCTGAAAAACTCCTTGATGGCATTGAACAATGTAACCACTACACAATTATTCCTCACGAGAACTTAAATAAACCGGTGTTACCCTGAAACGAGTTCTATGTACATACAATTTTTTGCAATGTTTGCCCTCATAAAACACCAATAGTTAACAAATGTTGAACTAATATATAGTTAGTTATAGGTTTATAAAAGTTATAGTTGTAGTAATGGTATAAATTATCACTTGACAAAAGTAAAAAATAACGATTGTTTAAAAAGGTGTAAAAATGGGAGAAAATTTAATTGCCGAAATAAATGAGGACTATCAACAAAACATACCCGGTGATATGAATGAGGAGAAGGATTTCGAGTGGTATCTCAACGAAGCAATAGAAGATCCTTATATATCCAGGAGTGCATATCAGAGAGTTTCCGACATGTTTGAGTTCTATGGGAAAGATGAGGAAGTGATAACCGGTAGAGATATATACAAGATGGTTTCTGAAGATCCCTTGGATGATGGAGAAAACGTATTTTATGGTAATGAGTTTCATGATTTTGTCAACAAATACGTTGATATACTGAAGAACGGAGCTCAGGACATGGAACTTAAGAAAAAACTTATCTTGCTGGCCGGACCTGTTGGAGCAGCCAAATCCCATTTTGATAGAAGAGTAAGAGAGTACTTTGAAGACTATACTAGAAGAGAAGACGGACGAATGTATACTTTCAAGTGGACAAATCTTACTGAATTAAATACCAAGCACAATAAAATTCAAGATCCGAGAGAGGACGAGGTAAAGTCGCCTATGAATCAGGATCCTCTGGCTTTACTTCCAAAAGGAGACCTGAAGAAGGAAATACTTTATCAGATGAATGAAAACCTGGATGAGAGCTACTCCATAAGGATGGATCAGAACCTGGATCCTGTATCCGCTTTCTACATGGAGAAATTTCTGGAAAAATATGATGACGATCTAGAAAGTGTTTTGAACAATCATATAGAAGTAGAGAGACTTGTAGCTGACGAGAACAGGAAAGAGGCAATTGCGACCTTCGTACCTCAGGATCCGAAGAACCAGGACGAGTCAGAACTTACAGGAGAGTTCATGGTGTCCAAAAAAGAGTTTTACGGACCTGGAGATCCAAGAGCATTCTCATACTCAGGTGCTTTCTGTAACGCCAACAGAGGGATATTCAGTGGGGAAGAACTCTTGAAGCTTCAGACAGAGTTTCTTTACGACTTTTTACACGCAACAGAAGAGAGATGGATTCAGCCTAGAGGAAATAACCCAAAAGTTGACATCGATTCTGTTATAGTTGGACGTACGAACATGCCTGAACTAAAGGAAAAAGCTGATGACGAAAAGATGGAAGCGTTCAACTCGAGAACCCTGAGAATCGACGTTCCATACATACTTGAATATGAAGAAGAGGCAAAGATTTACGAGAGAAGCCTCAAAAACTCTGACAACGACACACACATTGAACCACATACATTTGAGCTGGCAGGCCTTTTCGCAGTAATGTCAAGACTGGAAGAACCGGATTTCCCCGAGGATTCAAGCCTCTCCGAGCTCAACATCGATATGCTGGACAAGGCAAAGCTTTACAACGGGGACGAACTGGATGTCAGCAACAAGTACGACATCGACAAGATAAAGGACGAATCAGATGAAATGGCGGATCTGATAGAGGGAATGGAAGGCATCTCTCCAAGATTCATTAATGAAGCCATAAACTACGCAATAATGGAGAACAATAGAAAGGGCAAGGATTTCGTATCTCCGCTTAACGTTTTCAGAACCATTGAGAACGAGATGCCCAAGAAAGGCACCATAAAGGACAGGGACATTGAACACTACCTTGATAACCTGGAGGCAGTCAAGGACGAATACACACAGAGAGCCGAGAACGATGTGAGAAGGGCTATTGCATATGATGAGGACGAAATAACGGAGATGGGAGAGAAATACCTGGAGGAAGTCACCGCTTACATCGACGACACAACTCTGGAAGATCAGTTTACTGGACAAAAGAGAGAACCGGATGAGTCTTTCATGAGAGATGTGGAGAAGAAAGTCGGAGTAAACAAGGACATGAAGGATAGCTTCAGAAGGGAAATATCGAACTGGCTTGCAAGAAGAGCTCATAAGGGAGAGCCGCTTGACCCTACGGAAAACGAGAGATTAAGAAACGCGATCGAGATGAAAGCATGGGACGACAAGAAAGACAATATAAACTTTAAATCAATGGTGAAAAAGTCTGATGATGAGCTTGAGGAGCCGGAATGGATTGAAAACCTCAAAAAGATTGGCTATTCTGAAGGCGGAGCAAGAGAGGTACTTAACTTCGCAGGTGCAAAGATAGCCAAGGAAGAATCCGAGTAGTCGGTCAGGTGGGTCAGATGGATGTTGAGGAAATCCTCACAAAGAACGTTGATAAACTGAAAGAAGAGAAAACAGGATCTTTATCCCTGTCAAATTACCTTGAGAAAGTTTCATCTGAGCCAAAGTATGGTTCTCATGCTGCCAAGTACATGATAGAGGCTATAGAATCTGCCGGTACAAGAGAGATAATCGAGGAAGGAGAGAAAAAAGAGAGATACAGGTTCTTCGACGACATATACAACGATGGTCAAAACGCTGTTCTTGGCAACACTGATGAGTTGAACTCTTTTGTTGAAAATATAAGGAATATGGCAAGATGCAAGGGCGGTATGGACAAGATGATGTGGGTAGTTGGGCCTACGGCAACAGGAAAATCTGAGCTCAAGAGATGCCTGATCAATGGACTGAGGGAATACTCCAAAACCGAGGAGGGAAAGAGATACACCATATCATGGAAGGTGAATGAGGGCCCCACCACGGGAAAATTAGGATTCATCAATGATGATGTTTTCTACGACGATGAAAGCGGGGAATGGATCATGAGCCCTGTACAGGAAAACCCTTTGAAACTCCTGTACGAGGAAGTCAGAGGAGAATACCTCTCAAATATAGAGGAGGAGACAGGACAAAAGATCAACGTGGAAGGAAATCTCTCTCCTTTCGACCGTTCTTTCCTGAAGGAGAAAGGAGTGGAGGGTTACCAGGAGCTCTTTGAATCCACTAAAGAAATGAAAATAGTTGACTATGTGATGGACAGGGGACAGGGAATAGGTATATTGCAGTCCGAGGACGAGGGAACACCAAAACAGAGGATAGTTGGTAAATGGTCACGAAACCGTGAAGACGTCAAGAGGTACGGTTCAGGCGATCCAAGGGTTTTCGAATACAGCGGTGTTTTTTCAAAAGGTAACAATGGTTTAACTGTCTTGGAAGACGTTATACAGCATCAAGATGTACTTCAAAAACTTTTGAATATTCCTGAGGAGAGACAGGTCGAGATAGGGGATTCCATGCAGATGGATCTGGACACAGTTATAATGCTTATATCCAACCCTGATCTTGAGAATAAACTCTCCCAGAAAGAGAGTCTGGAGGACAAGGATCCTGCAAGAGCATTAAAGAGAAGGATGAAAAAACAGAG
>JALDAE010000005.1 GCA_022729335.1 Candidatus Nanoanaerosalina halalkaliphila | reverse complement strand
GAAAAAATGGACAATTACAGGGAACTTGGTTCGAAAACAATCCTTGGATCCTGGATAAACAAGTATTTCTTCGGAGCCTCGATCGGTTTGCTGCTGGCCACAAAGTTTCCAGGAGTGAACTGGGAGCCTGTAGGCCTTGTTGTATTGGTTTTAACAGCATTAATACATATACCGTTCATCAAAAAATTACTGGAGTGATAAACATGGATCTTGAATCACTTAAAGATGAGGTAAAACCTGTATACCACAGCTACAGCGAGGAGTATTTTGAGAGACACATGGAGAAATAAATAGAAAGGAAAAGGTGGTTGAAACGGTAAGAGAACGCAGGGGAATGTACGATGGAGGGTAATGGCTTTCCAAAAAGATTGATAGAAGCTACGACAAGATCATGGAACCTGCAAAGAAATTCGGAGATAAGAACTACAGGGCCATAAAAACTTTTTTCTGAAAAAAGTCATTTATAAATAGGTCGGTGAATACCTTTCCAATATGGATTTGAAAGAAGGCTCTGTAACAGGCTATTCGGTGCTTGTGGTGGCTATCCTCTTGAACATTGTAGCCGGTTTCTTAGGATTTCCAACCTGGTACGTGTTTTTTAATCAGATGGTTTCCGAGGGATTTGTGAACGCTTTCTCCGATCTGAACGTTTTATCTTTTGGTTTCCTGTTTCTTTTCTATCCCCTGATAGTTGGATTAACGGCAGTAAATGTGCTGAAGTTAATAGATTAAAGTGAATAGAGCTTTTTCTTCAGTTTTTACCATTTTCTCGGGTAGACGTCCTTGTCCAGGAAAACCCTCTGAAGCTCGACAGCTGTGTCTTTTCCTTCCAGCATCTCTTCCGATTCCATAAGGGCTTCACCTATAGCGACCAGCTCCCCTTTCAAGGTCAGAAGAGCAACTGTCTCACCTTTCTCTATGTCTTCCTGGAGCTTTGAGATACCCATGGTTCCCAGGTCGGCTCCGTGACAGACAGGTGAAACAGCGGTGTCCTTCAAAAGAACCTTCTTCAAATGCTTCACACCTGCCTCCACAGGCCTCACATACTGGTCAAGACGGTGGTCTTTTCCATCTGAGTAGAGCTGAAACTGTTCTCTGAGTTCTTCGGGTTTGACGCACTGATCGTCCTCGAACAGTCCTACCTTCGTGCGTCTTAAACTGTCGAGCTCTCCGTCACAACCGAGTTTCTCCCCGAACTGTCTGCAGAAAACTCTCACATAGAAACCTCTCTCGCACTCTATAACAAAATCAACTTTTCCGCCCTCGACTTTAATTATTTCAATACCGTACACCTCTCTTTCTCTCTCCTCCCTCTTCACAGCGGAAATTTCTGGAGGTGTCTGCTTTACGGTTCCGATAAAATCCTCGGCCACTTCCTCAATTTTTTCCCTGGAGAATTCCTCGGAAAGATTCATTGTACCTTTGTACTCTTTTCCGGCATGTTTAAGCGCCTGTAAAACCTTTGTGGCGTTGTCTATACCCACGGGTAAGACACCTGTGACATCCGGATCCAGGGTGCCGGAGTGACCGGCTTTAGACCTTTTCATGAATTTCTTGATATCAACCGACACTTCGTGGCTCTTGACACCGGCAGGTTTATCTATAAGAACAAGTCCGTTGGAAAGATTTTCCTCGACGGTTCTCTGTTCAGGTCTCTCACCGTGTTCCCAGTCCGTCTCGGCCTCTTCTCTTATAAGCCATCCTGATTTAAAGTTTTTCTCTGCCGGAAGCATCATATACACGGTGGAGTGCAAAAGTTAAAAAGAAATCGTCTGGGCGGGAAACCGGTTTAATGGATTCCCAGCATTTTCCTGAAAAGGATGCTGAAAGGTAGCTGGAAAAGGATGAAAGTTCCAAGCCACTCGAAGGTACTACCTATAAGAGGCAGGTTGAAAGGTAGCGGTATAAACCTGTACGAAAACATCACCCTGGCGGAGTCATCCTCTACCTCCATATCTTTCAGGATCCACTCGTTACTCTCGTCGTGGGAAACGTATTCACCAATTTCTACTTCTTCACCGTCAACCAGAACGGTGTTTGTATCGTTTTCAGATATTAGTTCCACCTGTCCTATCGGCTGGTCGAAACCTCTTGCGGTGAACTCTCCCTGAAAGGTACCGTTTCCGGCTGCTTCAAGCTCGATAACGGGTGAAAAAGTGGTCAAAATCCAGGGAACAATCAGGAAAAATATGAACATCGAAGCGATCATCGGCTTTACCGAAGCCTTCATGAACTTCTTCTGCATCGAAAAAGACTCCTTCATGAGCTTGTTGGCTTTCTCCATCTCGTCGTTGTCCTGGGCCTCCTTCACCTTTTCCTGTATCTCTTTTTGTCTCTCCCTTATCCTGTTGTACTCCTCCCTGTCAACAAGCACAAGGTATAACAGAGAAATTATCAGTGAAACGGTGATCGAAACAAGTAATACAGAAAGAAAGGAAGCGATTCTTGGATCTACAAAGTTAAAGAAAAACCCGAATATCTGGCTGTAGACGGGGAAAACAGGTTCAAGTAGTTCAACAAAAAAACCAAGTGGTCCGTGATGCATATTTCTAAACCTCTGTGAATAATTGATTGCCAATATTTAAATAAGGGAGAAGGGTTACCCCCTGATAATAAAACTCAGAACTCTCCCATGAAGTTCCTGAGTGCAGGATGCATATCCTCCATGTGTTTCTTTACAATCTCCTCGTAGAACTGGAAGGAGATAAACACTGCAAGCAGGATTCCTGTACCGGTTCCGAATGCATTTGTGAAGTCTGCAAGTGCTGCAAGGAAACCGATTGTCAGGCCTCCCAGTACCGAAAGAGCAGGGATGTACCTGTTGAGGATCTTGACTATAACTCTCTTATCCTTTCTGAAACCAGGTACCTTCATACCCACGTTCATTATCTGGTCCGCGACACTTGAAGGATCCTGGTTCGACGTTTTCATCCAGAACACGGAAAACACGGCAGCTCCAATCATGTAAAATCCGGTGTATGTGAAAACCTGCAGTATCTCCGGAACTGTAAGCTGAAGTGAACCCGTGGTTATGGAGTTCCAGATAGCCTGGGGCAGATTAGTGGGTGCTGTAAAGTAGTATATAAGCGAGTTGGGTAGAGACCCGGCCTCTGCGGAGAACTGTCCGAAAAAGTAGAACGGTTCTTCCATAAACGGCAGTGGTATCGAAAGAGATAGTCCCCTGTTGGTCAGTACAGATATCCAGAGTCTAAGGTTGGAAACAATGGCTGATACAAAGATTACAGGAATAACGTTTGTGTAAAGGAACTTTAGAGGCCATTTCCTGCCGAAACCCCTGACGTTTCCGAATGTTAGAGGTATCTCGACACGCATGTTACTTGCAAAAGCAGCAATTATGAAAACAACAATTGTAAATATAAGACCCGAGATAGTTGCTGCACTGAATGTTCCTGTCATGAACTGTAAAAGTGCACCTGCAGGTTGTTCTCCTCCAACTGCAAACCAGAGTTCGCCTCCTCCGGTCAGTGGAGAAAGAAGCCTAATAACTATTGTTTTTGACACACCTGCAAGGATGAACAGCGAAACTCCGGAGTGGAAACCCCACTTGGAAACAACCTCGTCCATCAAAACAATCAGCCATGCACCAAGGGTTAGCTGCGCAACTACAAGTGCAAACATCCCCTCCATGGGCTGGATAGCTCCCATTGCAACAAAAGCAAACGACTGAACAAGTCCAAAAATATATGCAAGCATTTTCTGAGTGTACTGGAATTTCTGTTTGCCCATTGAACTGTTAAGATCCCAGGGTATTATATCAGAACCTACAAGAAGCTGCAGGATAATTGACGCGGTAACGATAGGACCTATACCAAGTGTTACAAGCGTACCTATCTCGGATCCCATAATTGTCTGGAGAGCCTGGAACTGATCCATCTGTTCGGGTATACCACCTATAACATAGGTCTCGCTCATCAGAAAGTAAACAAGCAGAATAAGACCTGTCCATATAAGTCTCTTCTTGAACTTTACGTTTTTATCCGGCTGTCTTACAGATGGTAGATACTTTCCTATCTCCAGTATTATGGACATTTTGTTAATACCTAGTCTTCAATATTAATAGCTTGGTTTCCACTTTCCTCAATTTTTCTCTCGGCAGAATCAGAGAATTCCTCTGCTTTTACATCTATATCCTTGAAAAGTCTTCCAGAAGCAAGCACCTTGTCAAAACCGGCTTCTTTCGCATCAAAGACATAGGAACCATCTTTTTCTTCTGCGAATCCTTGTTCAACAAATTTCTCTATTCTCTGATCTATTTCCTTCAGGTTGATGGTGTTAACATCTTTCTGTAGCTTTTTAGGACGGTTAAAACCGCTTTCTCCTAGTACATCGTCTTTCATTCCTGTTACTTTCTTGTGTTTTGCTTTCTTTCCTCTACCGGCGTTACCTCTACCTCCACGGTTTCCTGCTCCTCTGTTCTTCTTTGAGGAACCGTGTCCGTGTGTTCCACTACCTCTTCCTTTTTTAGCCATTTTGATACACCTACATCCTCTTCAAAAGGGTTTCTATTTCGTTCCCTTCTCTGAAACCAAGGGAACCTGACTGTTTGAACTGCCTTTTAGTATCTTTAAATCCTTTCTTTGGAGAGTTCAACCTGAAAAGATTTTCAAATCCCTGGTCAACTGCATCTGAAAGATTTAACTCACCTTCATCTAGTTTCTCGACCAGTTCCTCAACTGATCCGACATCAAGGTTTTCAAATACTTCATCAATATCTGTTCTTTCTTCAAGGAATTCTTCAAGGTAATCTTCTGAAACCTGACCGTAAGTAACTACGTCCTTTACCTTTTCAAGCATTCCCTCGAAAGTTTCTGTTTCAGGAAGGAATACAACCTTATTTCTGTTATCTAGACCTAGTAGCTCGATGGTTTTGTCGACTTTATTACTTCTATCCGGCTGTCCTCTTACTCTAACTGCTGCGTACATCTAGATCATCCCCACTACTAGTCCGGTATCCTCCTTAATCTGAGGAGTGACCTTCATGTTGTTCATGTTTTTGAAAGCCTTGAAAGTAGCTTTGATAATGTTTTCCCTGGTTCTTGTTTTTCCTCTTGATTTGATCCAGAGATCCTGGATTCCTCCAAGTCTCAAAAGCTTTCTGATGTCTTCCGAAGCGGCAAGTCCTGTACCTTTCGGTGCTGGTTTTATCTCCACTTCAACGGAACCTGATTTTCCGGATGACTTGAAGGGTATCGTGGTGGGTTCGGTACCACGGTCCTCCCAGGAACCGTTTCCTCTTCTCAATTCAATAATGTTAAGCTTTGCCTGCTGCTTGGCTTTCTGAATTGCATTCCTAGTATCATTTGCGTATCCTTCACCAAGGCCAACAATCCCGTTTCCGTTACCTGCAACGACCATTGCCTTGGTCTTGAACCTTCTTCCTGACTTGTGCATCCTGACCGTTCTTTTTGAAACAATTCTTCTTTTTCCTCCACCTTTACCTGGAGTACCACCGATCAGAATGACATCGTCTTCAAGATTGGGTACAAGCTTATCGATAATTTCCGGCTCTCTAAGAGCCAGCCTATGGTTTAAAGCCTCGTGAATATTATTTATTTCACCCTTCTTGACCATCCTTCCAAGTTTGGTCTTTGGTTTCCAGGGTTTGTCTTCTTCTTCCATATTAATCACTTATAATATTTTCTTTTGTTTCCTCGAAGTTTGAAACGATACCGTTTTCATGGTAATTATCTATATGCTGACCTTCAATCCTTTCCTCTGAAGGGAAAGAGTTACTATCTGCATTTATATCTACTCCGGAATCCGAAATTCCCTTGACAGCTGCAAAAATCCTTGTACCATGATTCTTCATCTGAAGACCAAGATCCACTACTGCTTCTTCAATACCTTCTTCAAGTGCTCTTGTTCCTGCAAGAAGCCCTGTTAGGTATGCTGCTGGCAGGTTACCGGTATGGTTTTCCCAGCCAAATTCCTCAAGATCAGATGATTTGGCCGAAGTGATAATTTCGTCTCCTTCTTTGTTGTAAAGAGCAAATTGGACGTTCATATGTTTGTTGCTTTTCCTAACAACAGCTCTATGTTTTCCTGATTTTACAAGTTCCAATCTTTTCTTGTAATCCGTCTTCTGCTCTCTTCTTCTTCTATGATGTACTTTGTATCCTGGTCCATCTGCCATTTCACTCACCTTTCACGTTTTTATCTATATAAAGGTTCATATGTTTCTTGTTTCGGAAAAAGCCTCCCTTAGCTTTCTTGTATAGTTCCCTGTACTGGCTTTTTGTGATCTCTTCGTTATCTCTTTTTTCCTTTAACTCGGATCTTATAGCCCTTATTTTTTCCTTCCAGTCGTCTTTCTGTTTCTTCCTTGCACCTTTGCTTCCTTTTCTCTTTCCGTGTCCTTTCCTTCTTCCTTTCTTCTTCTGTTTCTTGTTTTTCCTGGATCTTCCCTTGCTGGTACCTTTTTTCTTTTTCTTCTTGATGGCACCTGATTCAATTAGGTTCCTGATATCCTGTTTTGTGATCGCCTCCGAAACTTCTTCCACATTTTCTGGATCAATCCATACACGATTCTTTCCAACATTCAATACTTCAGCTGCCATCCTTCTCTGTGATCTTAAGTTCATAAATATTACCTCTTAATTATTTCTAAATTTTAGTTCTTTACCTTCATCAAGTACCATGTACTTGTTGAAAACTGTTTTACACATAGGACAGATCTTTCCATCTCCTATGTCAACTTCTTCGGTGTTATTACCGAATGCTCCGCAGTTAGGGCATTTGCCCTCCATTGGTTTAAAGTAAGATGAACCCTTCATGAGATATCCACCTACTCTTCCTCTTCGTGTTCATCTTCTTTTTCTTCATTTGTTTCTATTTCGCCGTTGAAAACATGGATGTCTTCCTCGGCCGCTTTTTCGAGTATTGCCTCTCTTTTTCTTCCTCCAACCTTTGAAGCAATCCTTGCTCCGTCCACTTCAGGATCCAGATCCTCGAGATCTTCGGGTCTGTGAACAAGGTTGTCGGTTAGACCTGATGGGTGAAGACCCCTTACCTTTTTTGGACTACCGTAACCAGGGTTTGGCATGTTCTTAGCATATTTCTTTTTCAGCCTGACGTTGCTGTGCCTTCCGATTGCTTTTCTCCAAGACGAAGGAACCCTGTTGTGTTTGTGAGAGTTCTGTCTTTTGAAGTCCTTATCATTTTTAAGCTTCATCAATCTTTTTTTCTCTTTATCGTCAATGCTCATACTTCTCCACCTCCTTTTGTAATGTAGATACCGTCCTGGAAAACTCTCTGATCTCTCTTGCCCTTGGAACATTCCTGTTCAATAGTGGCTGCTGTCTGTGAAACTTTTTCTTTATCATTACCTGTAACGGTTATTTCGTCATCGTCTACTTTCACCGAAACACCGTCAGCTATCTTGACCTCCCTGGGATTTCTCTCTCCAATGAAGTTCTGGATCACTACTTTATCTCCTGAAACCTTGACGTTCATAGGGAAGTGAGCGTAAACAGCTTTCAGCTTGTATGTATATCCTTCCTGAAGTCCTTCTACCATGTTGTTTATATGAGATGTGTATGTACCCATCATGGCTTTTGATTTTCTGTCGTCTTTATCTGTGGTCAATTTTACACCTTCTCCCGTAACATAGATATTGACTCTAGGAGAGTTGAACTCCTTCTCTACAGTGTCGTCTCCGTCTTCTAGATAGAAGGTGTTGTCCTCTATCCTTGCTTCAAATCCTTCAGGTATCTCTATTAATTCTTCCATTTTTACACCTCAGTAAACGTAACCAAGTAGTTTGCCACCGATACCCTGCTCTCTTGCCTCCTTGTGAGACATCACACCCTGCGGTGTGGTGATGATGAGGTCTCCGAAACCTCTTGCAGGTAGGTATCTTTTCTCGTATTTCTGGTACTCGTCATTTGAAACCGAAAACCTAGGTTTGATAACGCTGGCCTTGTTCATGTTTTTACCTATCTCTACCTTGAACTTGCCTCCTGTCTGATCCTCGACGTGTTCAAAAAGTCCGATATATCCTTTTTCCTGTAGGACGATCAGTACGTTTTTGACGAGCTCAGAAGCTGGTTCTATTTCGACTTCTTTGTTACCAACTTCTCTCGCATTGTCGATGGCTGCAAAAGTATCCGCCAATATATCCTGTTTCATTTATTATCCACTCCTTATAAGTATCAATTCAGTTTTTTAAATCCTAGTTTGTCAGCTATTTCCCTGAAACACTGCCTGCAGTAGTAAAGGTCATATTTCCTGATGATGCCTCTTCCCTGTCTACCACATCTGCGGCATTTTCTCTTTGACTTTCCAAAATCTCTGTCTTTTGGTTTGTTGTGCTTTCTCATTCTTTTTACTTTGTTCTGGTTGTGTTTTATCTGGTCAAGTATTCCTTCATAACTCATATTATACACCCTCGACATCCAGGCCGAACTCTTCCTGAACGAACTCGGCGGCCTCCTCCGGTTTAATCTTGTGGTTTTTACCTACTTCCCTTGTATCGACCTGTCTTTTCTTGACTCTGAACCCAGGCCTTTCAAGTGTAACAGCTACATCGAATCCCTGCATACCTATGTCAGGATCGTAGTCAACGCCCGGGATATTGATGTATTCTTCAACGCTGAAGGAAAAGTTACCTGTCTTGTCAAAATTATCTAGGGATAGCTGATAATCCATTCCGTCGAAAAGTTTAGGTAGTATGTCTTTTGCTTTTTCTCCTCTCAAAGTTGTTTTTGCACCTATCTCAAGTCCTTCTCTAAGTCCGAATCCTTTTGCACTGGATTTTGATTCAGTTTTCACTGCTTTCGAATCTGTCAATCTTTCAAGCAGATTAACGGCTTTTTCTACCTCGGTACCTACCTCTCCGATACCGATGTTGAGAGTTATCTTCTCGATTCGGATCTGTTTCATTGGATTGCTCATATTTCCACCTCGGGTTCTTCCGTCCCGATTACAAATGTGTAGTCTTCAATTGTTTCGAACTCTGTTCCGTCATCTTTCTCAAGTAAAACCTTGTTTGCCTGTGAACCTGGAAGCTCGACTTTCTCCTTAATCACTGCTGTCTCTCCTACGTGAGATCCACCTGAAATGTAAACTATGTTACCTTCCTTGAACTCAATTGTCTCCAGGATTTCGTCTTCCTCAAGGTCGTAAATTATTGAAGACTTGGTTGAAAACCCGTCTTCCTCGGGAATCATGTTTTCTCCAGCATCAAGGTTCAGCTGAGTTTTTCCACCTTTCAAGGTTGTCTTATCAACTACCTTGTAAACCCTTTTTTCACTGTCATCTATTTCCTTGAATACAAGTCCGTTGTTGTCAACAACTACCCTGTAGTCCTTATCAACCTTGTCAAGTGAAATAGTATCCATGAATCCAATTGTATATCCTGGCTCAGTAATAGTTTTACCATTTACAGTGACGTTTCTTTCTTCCAATATTTTAGTGACTTCTTTTGTCGATTCAGCGTAGCCAAGTACGTCTCTGAGGAATACAACAGCTGGAATACCCTCTTCCTCGCTGTGAGGACCTTTTCCTGAAATAACGTATTTGCCGTTCTTCCTCTCAACAGGATAATGCTTGGGTGCTGAAAGTCTCTTCTGATGCTTCATTATTTATCACCTTCTTCGTCTTGTTCTTCATCTTCCTTTGTAGTATCTTCGGAGTCTTTCTCTTTGTTTTGTTCTTTAACTTCCTCTTTTTCTTCTGTTGTATCTTCTGATTCCTGTTCTTTGTCTTGTTCCTCCTCAGATTCTTCTTGAACTTCTTTTGATTTGATCTCCTCTTTTTCTTCTTCTGTTAACTCGTATTTTTCAACTCTCTTGTGGTCTTCAAGTTCAAGCTTGATCAGTTTTACATTTGAAGGATCGATAGCTACTTTAGTTTCTGTACCATCGACTCTTTCACGGTTGATACCGTTAATATAGATTTTGTAATCGGTATAGTCGATCTGATCGACTGTTCCCGAGAGTCCTTCATAATCTCCTCTCATTATCTCGGCTTTATCTCCTTTTCTAACCGGCAGAGTACCGGTTCCGATCTTGTCCTTTAGATCATCACTTAGTTTCGCGGATAAAAACTTGTTTCTATGATGGTATGGTGCATTTTCACGGTATTTCTTCTGTTTCGATGGCTGCTTCGAACTTTTCCAGCTCTTTTTCCATTTATTTGACATTTATACCACCATTGAAGCAATTTTTCCTACTGACTGGTATCTGTCAACTGCTTCCTTTGCACAGACACCTTTAATCCTGTTTCCTTTCGGCATCTCGGTTGTTGGCTCAATAAGTACGGCTGCGTTGTCCTCGAACTTGGTGGCCATTCCTGAAGCTCTTTTGATCTCTTTTCTCTGTCTAATTACCACTGCATCATAGATTTCTCCTTTCATTTCGTGTTCTCCTTTTTTGATTTTTACTCTTACGTGGTCTCCAACTCCACAGTTAGCTCTACCGGGTTTGGAGGATTTTCCTCCTTTTATACCAACTATTTCAAGTATTCTTGCACCTGTGTTATCAGCACATACCAATTCACTACCAACTTCAAGCGTCTTTGTAATATTTGATGAAACTGCTTTCATTATTATTCACCTGAGATTTTTTCTACCACTACGAAACTCTTTGTTTTTGAAAGCGGTCTGCATTCCGCTATCTTTACAGTATCGCCCTCTACAGCATTTATACACTGAGGATTATGTGCTGTTACTTTTGTATTTCTTCTCTCATATCTTTCGTACTTCGGAAGTTTCTGCGAGTAGGACCATTGAACGGTTACAGTCTTCTCCATATCATCCGACTTTACCTCTCCTTCAAAAGTCCTTCCTCTCACCGGAAGCGTTCCGTGAAAAGGACAGTTGTCATCATCACATACTTCTTCCGGAGTTTCTACTTCTATTCCTATGTCTCTTGTTTC
Organism: Candidatus Nanoanaerosalina halalkaliphila; assembly: GCA_022729335.1. GTDB lineage: Archaea > Nanohalarchaeota > Nanosalinia > Nanosalinales > Nanoanaerosalinaceae > Nanoanaerosalina > Nanoanaerosalina halalkaliphila. The sequence continues at coordinate 31,951 of JALDAE010000005.1, read as the reverse complement.
TGTCATCTAACCACCTTTTTTAACATGATTTCCACTTTTTTAAACCTATTTGATATATCCCCACTTTCCTGGGAGTTTTTTTCCGATCCTCTCCTCCGGTCTACCGTGGAGAAGATCTCCTTCAACTCTTATGTGTTCACCCTTGAGGGTGAAAACGAACTCATTCCCTTTTTTGGGAATGGTTCTGGGTTCTTTTTCGGACAAGACCTCAAAAGTGTTTTTGGTCTCGTCAACTACCTTGCCTTTCAAACCTTCCTTGTTCGAATCTGTTGAATCCGAGATCTTGACCTCAAGACCTATAAGCTCGTGTCTTGGAAGGTTTTCAGGCGTTCTTGGCATCAGCTTTTTACCTCGATGAGGTCTTCCTCAAATCCGAGGTCGACCAGGATGTCCTTTATCCTTCTCATGTGGTCTCCCTGAAGTTCGATCTTGCCGTCCTTCGAGGTACCTCCACATGCAAGCTTTGATTTAAGCTTGGATTCGAGATCGCTTATATCAACGTCCTGGTCATCAAGGCCGTCCACAACGGTTACGACCTTTCCGAACCTCCTTTCGGAGGTTTTTATCTCAATTTTTTGTTCTTCTCTTGCTATAGTTTTACAAACACAAATGTCCTCTGGTAAACCGCATTTTGGACAGGTTTCAGTCATTGTTCCTCTTTTTCGTTTCTAATAGTTTTAATTCTTGCCAAGGTTCGCCTAATCTCCTTCAGTCTTCCGGTATTTTCCGGAAAACCTCCGACAGCAATCTTTCCTCTCTCTTTCGCAAGCTCGAGTTTAAGGTCGTTGACCTTTTCATCAAGCTCTGATTCGTCAAGATGCCTTATCTCGTCAGGTCTTAGTATTGCCATGATTAATCAACTCATCTGTTTTTCAAGCCATTTTTTCAGGGTTTTCCTATCCTTGTTGTTTTTCTCTGCTTCGAGCACTTTCTGATAATCCACGTCACTGTTCTTTATCTCGTCCTTGATCTCCGAGATGTTTTTCCCGACTAGTTCCTCGTGATCGATCTCGGATGTTTCTTCCTGTTCTTCTTTTTCTTCTTCCTGAGTCTCCTCTTCTTCAACTGTTTCTTCCTGTTCTTCAGTTTCTGTATCTTCTTCAACGATCTCTTCTTCGGTTTCTTCCGTATCGATGTGCTGTCTCTGCATGTAAGGAGGAATCTCTTTCATGATCCTGATCTTTACTCCTAGTGCTCCAGGCTTTGTAACTGCTTTCCTGTATGCATAATCGATATTTTTGTTGGCTGTTTCACCGCACATTTTTACGTATCCTCTTGAAAACTTGGCGGTTCTTCCTCTGCTTCCTCCAAGCTTTCCTGATATCTCTATCTGTACACCTGCAGCTCCAGCTTCCATAACTCTTCTTACGTATGTGTTTCCTACTCTTTTTGGATGACCTCCTTTTTCAAGCCATCCGGAAACGTTCTTAGCTACAACTTCAGCGTCCAGGTCAGGTTCTTCTACTTCCTTTGCCTCTACCTGGGGGTTTTCGATACCAAAATCGTTCTTCAGCTTTTCGATCAGTTCCTTGATTCTGTGACCTCCTCTACCGATTATAAGTCCAGGTTTTTCCGAGTAAAGGATTATGTTGGTAGAGGTGGAAGTTTTAGTGAAGTCTATGTGACTGTAGTTAGCTCTCTCAAGCTCCTTGTCAAGATATTCTTCCAGTTTAACCTTGTTTATATTCTGCTTTACAAACTCCTTCTCGATCATATTATCTTTCCCTCACCTTGATAGTGACATGTGCTGACTTTGTTTTTCTTCCCCTGTTTCTTTTCGGGGTCAGGTATCTGTTGCCCTGCGTCGCAAAGTACTCCGAAATGTAAAGGTTTTCATCGGACAGTCCCTGGTAAACTGCATTGTTCTTTGCGTTTTTGAGTACCTTTAGCACTTCTTTTGATGCGTTTACAGGGTACCTTCCGGCATCCATGTTTCCTTTCTTGTGTGCAAGATCCGAATTGTATTTGTTGTAAGGCACTGCAAGCTCCTTGTCAATCACTTTTTCAAGTTTGCTGATAGCCTTGTCAACGTTGTCGCCTCTGATGAAGTCTCCGATCTCTGTACAGTGTTTTCTAGAGGCGTCTATGTTTACGCCTCTAGCCTTTGCCTCAACATCGTTGTTTTCTTCTGACATTTTTGATCACTTGAGAGGAATGTATTTCGAGCTCCTTGTTGCACCAAGTCCAGGAGCCGAGTGTTCTACTTTCTTCCTGTTTCTTGTGAACTCACCGAGGTAATGTCCAAGCATCTCCATCTCGATCTCCACATCAACGTATTCCTGACCATTGTAAACCCCGAAGGTTTTCCCAACCATGTCGGGAACTATAATCATATCTCTAGCATGGGTCTTTATGTAATCCTTTTCCTCCAGGTTATCAAGGATCTTTTTTTGTTCATCTGTTAGTTTCCTGTTGATACTTCTCCTCTTGTCCGAGGGAAGCAGTTCTGCGAACTCTTCTAGACTTAACTCCTTCAGTTCTTCAAGGTCTTTTCCTCGGTATTTGAAATCTTGCGCCATTTTTATCACATTCTTTTTTAGTTATCCTTGTTTCCGGTTCTTGATGCCTTTATGCTTCCAACCTTTCTACCGGGACTGCTGTCCCTGGATGTTGTTTTTGGTTTACCTGGGCTGGCTGATCCTCCAAATGGATGGTCCACAGCATTCATTGCCACTGCGGAAACCTTTGGATAAAGCTTGCCACGACCCTTCTTCTTGTGGTATTTTTCTCCTGCCTTTTTGAATCTTTTGTCAGTTCTTCCGGCACCAGCTACTTTTCCGATGTGTGCCTTGCACTCGTTGTTGAATTCCTTTATCTTCTTCGAAGGTAAGTATACCTGTACCTTGTCACGTTCCTGTGCAACGATGAAACCGTATGTTCCTGAAGATCTTGCGATCCTTCCACCATCACCTGGTGTGATTTCTATGTTGTAAATGGGAACACCTTCAGGTATCTCCTTCATCGGTAGGCAGTTTCCGGGCTCGAGAGGTGCCTCTCTTGATAGATCGATTTTATCTCCTACTGATACTCCTTCCGGTGCAAGTATGTATTCTTCTTCACCGTCTTCAAACTCTATCTTTGCGATAGGAGCTGTTCTACCCGGATCGTTTTCAATATCTATAACAGTTCCGATCTCTTCTCTTCGGGGTCTCTCTCCCTTTGCTTTCGAGGTATGGGACTTCGCCTTGTAAGTATTGCTTCCCTTTCCTCTCCTCTGAGATATTAGTTTTTTACCCATTCTTGATCACCTAAAACATACCTAGCTTAGTGGCAACATCCAGTGCTTCGTATCCTGGTTCCAGCCTTACATAAGCTCTCTTGTTGCCTTTTACAGTGTTTTGCGTGTTTACCTTTTTGACCTCAACATCAAAAAGTTCTTCAACAGCATTTTTAACCATTGGTTTATTTGCTTCTTCATTAACTACGAAGACCAGCGTGTTTTCCTCATCGACCATTCCTACTGATTTCTCTGAAAGATGAGGATGTTTTATTATATCCCAGTTATCCATTGATATCACCTATTGAAAAAGACCCTCGTCTAGTTTGTTTAGGGCGTTTTCTGTCCATACGGTCAATCTTCCGGAAACTGCTCCTGGTGCAAGTAGCCCTGCGTTTAGGTCTTCGACTCTTGCAACCTGAACCCCTGGAATGTTTCTAGCTGCTCTCCTGATTCCTTTGTCTTCTTCAATAACCAGTAGAGGTCCAACTTTTCTCTTGTACTTTCTGCCTCTCATCTTTCCTTTTCCTGCTCTTATCTTCTTTTCCTGACATCTCTCAAGTTCTTCCTCTAGTCCGATAGATTTCAGTACTTCCTTGACATCTTTCGTTTTTTGGAGTTCTTCAAGTTCACCTTCAACAACCAGTGGAAGATCAATGTTTCCTATTCTGTGTCCTCTTTCTTTCACTTTTTCCGGATTCGCTGTTGAAGCTATTGCACTTCTGATAGCTTTTCTTCTTTCCTTATCATTGATTTCTTTTGTGAAATCTTTCTCAGCTTTTGGAGGGTGTGCTCTTCGTCCTCCGACTGTCTGAGGTGCTTCGCCTCCAGGACCACTCATCTGCATACCTCTTCTGAAAGTTATCTTTCTAGGTGTTCTGGAGGAAGGATAGCTTTTACCTCTGTTTCCTCTGTATGCCCTGTTTCTCTGAACCCAGTCAGTAACGTGTTTCAGACCGGCTTTCTTATCAGCACCATATGGCTGTCGGTTTTTCGACTGAATCGAATGAACAGCCTTCTTTACTATATCATCTCTTTCTCTTTCTTCGAACTGGATCGGAAGATCTGTGCTTCCGTCTTCCTTTCCATCCGTAGTTATTATCTTTGCCACTTTAATCTCCTCATTTATCTATGTGAGTTATTTTGGGGTTTGATGGATAGTTTTCTTTCTTGATAGCGGACCTCATCATTATCAATCTTTTTGCTGGACCCGGAACTGATCCTTTAACGATCATGTACTCGTTCCTGATCTCTCCGTATTTTTTGATTCCTCCATCCGGGTTGACTTCTTCAGTGTCATCATCAATCTTTAGAAGTCTCTTGTTAAACTCTGTTCTCCTTGCGTTACCCATCTGACCGGCCTGTGGAACCTTCCACGAGGTATGGTCAGGATGCCATGGTCCAAGGTTACCAGCCTTTCTTGAAATTTTCTGGGTCTTTCTTGGTAGGACTGAAACACCGTGTCTCTTGACAGGTCCTTCGAATCCCTTACCCTTGGTTATTCCGATTACATCAAGGAACTCTCCGTCTTCAAAAATCTCGGATAAGTATATTTCCTCTCCGATTTTATCCTTGACGTATTCAAACTTGTCTTCTACACCGCTTCCTCCTACAGGCAGCTCAAAAGCCTCGGGTTTTTTCTTTCCTATCGTGGTCAGGTAGGGCTGTGTGTGTACAAGTAATTTAATATCGCTTATCTCATCAAGAAACTCTTCCGCATCTTCAAGATCCTTTGTTTCGTTGGGAAGGTCAATCTTTCTCTCAAGCCTTTTGTCATGATCTCCGGTCAAAAAGTCAGTGAAAACTTTTTCACCTTCGACAGTATCTGTGTAAAACCTTACACCATAAGGCTTTAGTGGTGGACATTCTATAAGTGTCACTGCATCTGCCACCTCCTGTCCTTTAAATTCTGAATCTTCTTTATCTTCTATCCTTAGAACTCTTGTCATTCCTGCCTTGTAGCCCGCAAATCCAAGAGCTCCAGGCTTTCCAAAATTTTTTACATTGTCCAAACTAGCATAATTCCTTTTAGCCCTTTTGTGAGGCTTGTACGCCAGTGATCCTCTTCTTGGTCTTTTTTTATTTGCCATTTCAAAACCCTTTTACAGCATTTAGTCTTAAAGTTTCAAACTTTCCGTAGAGGCCTCATACGAGGCATACCCGCCCAAGAATTTTGGACGACAAACAACTGTTAACCCTCAACTTTTAAATAGGTGTTCTCATCCATGGGTCAAAAACCCTCTTGCCAACCCTTTATGAGGAACCTATTTTATTTAACATTGTCTCGATGGTGCTCTGGATTGCTGACTCGTACTGATCCAGATCGCTTCCATCCTTGATCGCTTCACCGATCATACCCATCGCCTCCAGAGGGATAGTTGCACCTCCTTTTCTGGAGGAACCACCCGCGGAACAGCTGAAATCACCGTATGACCTGCCGTTTTCAAACACTCTTTCAAGCTCTTTTCCAATATTCAGTTTTATGTCCGAGTTCCTGGCACTCAACCTTATCCTGTCATCCACCAGTCCGTAGGTTATTGAAGTTGTTACCCCCTCCAGTTTCTTTAGATAATCGGTCGCCTGGGGTATTGCATCTGTATCTTCGACCTCCCCGAGGTAAGAGTAGATGTTTGTCCCTTTCTTTTCTCTATTGTTTATTGCTCTTGCAAGGATATCCGCGGTTGACAAACTTATCGTTGTTTTTCTTATGTCCTCAAGAGAGGATCGGTCTATAAATTCGTAAAGGTATGAGAGGTTTTCGATATCCCTCGTTGAAAAATCCCTTGAATTCGGATCAAAGTCAAGAGTGTCGGTAAGAATCCCGTGAGCCATGGATGTCGCTACTTTTTCATCCGGTTCTATATCAAGCGTTTTGAAATAATCGGCCATTATAGATGCCACAGCTCCACGATCAGTTCTTATATCCTTGAACCCTCTTAATCTTTCTTCCACGTTTTCCCACCCTTCGTGGTGGTCGATAACTATATCCACTTCTTGTTCAGGGTAAGCAGACATTATTTTTGAGTTGGTGAATGTAGTGTCGAGCATTGCAACACCATCAAACTCATTCAGAGATATGTCTCCTTCTTCAGTAATCGTGTTGTAAACCGTTGAACCATCTTTCTCAGTTTTCTCCACCTCAACCTTTCTCAGATCGAGGTCAAGCCTGTTTATCAATGCCTTGTTTTCCTGGTGGTTGATGCTACCCGAATACATTATATTTACTTCCGTGTCTTTCTCCTCCGCGAGGTACTGTAAGGCAAGCCCGGAGGATATAGCATCGGGATCAGGACTATCGTGTAGGACAACACCAAGCGTATCGTAGTCGTCAACTTTTTCCATCAACTCGTTAGCTTTGTAAACCTCGTCTACTTTCGAAATCTTTTCATAAATTGTGTCGACTATCTCTTCTTCATAATCCAGAGAAGGTACATTACTTATTTCTTGTTCGGTTATAACCAGTTTTTCTCCTGCCATCCGCTTTAAATCGTTCCCGTATTCATCCTTTATGTCTCCAAGTCCAACAACGGTATTGAAATCTCTAGAAAATTCCTTGAAAGATTTTTCTTTTTCTGGATCGTATATCTCCACGTGGTCCTCTCCAAGTTTTTCGGCTATGTCCTCAACGTAGCCTTCGATCTCGGATTCTTCCCCGATTACAAAACAGTATTCCCCCATAGGTGTCGTATTTGTGAGACAACAACTTTTATAAAAAACACCGGCTTGTAGAGAAAAAATTTACAGGGACAAAGAAAAATCCCTGTAATTAAAAAAATGTGGCGATGTTTCAGTTCAACATGTTGCTCACTGCCTCACCCGCTTTTTTCATACCTTTCTTGATGGCATCGCTGTTGTCCCTGAACTCAACATCCATGTAATTAGCTGCCTGCTTTGCATACTCGTAGGTCTTGTTGGAAAAGAAAAAACTGGAAAATCCTCTTCTGCCACTGGTCTTGTGAATTGTTAACAAGTAGCCGTTTTCGAATTCGATCTCCGCATATTTTCTAACCTTCAATTTGCTACGACTTCTCCGACTTGAGCGGGATCTTGTATACTCTTTTCTGTAGTTAACACTTTCCACAGCGTCCATGTCAAGATTCTCTACTTCGTTATCACCTATCAGAGGATTTCTTTCCTGTACCACTGACCGGTTCTGTCTGTCCAAGATAGTGAGAAAACGCTTCCATGTAACTGTTAATCCAATGCCGATACCAACAAAAACGATAGGTATGTAATAACCAATATTTGTGAACTCGAATCCACCGGAATATAAAGCAACCCCGGCAATTCCTCCAAGAACTATGAAGAGAATTCCCGCAAAAAGGTGTCCGATGTTTAAATATTTGATTTTAAGCAAATCCCCTGTTTTTGTACCGGTATTTCCCTGCATAAATTGATTTTTTTTAAATTTGTATATAAAAGTTGGGCCAGTTTTCTAGCCCTTAACGTTAACCAGAGGTATCGTACGTGCTACCTTTTCGGCTATACCTAGATCATCAGAAACTTTTATCACTTCGTCCACGTCTTTGTAAACTCCTGGAGCCTCTTCGGCAATGTTACCTCCTGAACGAGCTTTTACAATGATGTTTTTGTGTTTCAGGTCGTTCTGAACTCTTTTTCCATGGAAAGTTTTCTTTGCCTTTGTCCTTGACATGAGTCTACCTGCACCGTGGGCGGTCGAACCAAAAGTAAGATCGATTGAGTTCTCCCCTCCCTTCATAATATATGAGGAGGTTCCCATTGAACCGGGTATGATCACCGGCTGCCCTATATCCCTGTAGCTTTCCGGTACTTCTTCTCTTCCAGCGGGAAAGGCCCTTGTGGCTCCCTTTCTGTGGACATAAAACTCTTTTTTATCGCCTTCTACATTATGCTTTTCTTTCTTCGCAATATTGTGGGCCACGTCATACAGGGGATACATATCCATATCTTTCCAGCTTTTTCCAAATATCTTTTCGAAGCACTCTCTTACTCTATGAGCGATCAACTGTCTGTTGGCCCATGCGAAGTTTGCAGCACCGCACATGGCCTTGTAGTAATCATCCGCAAGTTTTGATTTTGCCGGTGCATAAGATAGCTCCCTGTCAGGTATTTTTTCCTGTACTTCAGGGTGTTCTTTTTCGATTTTTCTGAGGTAATCGGAACAAACCTGGTGACCAAGACCTCTTGAACCCGAGTGGATAAGAACAACCACCTGATCCTCCTTTAAACCAAATTTTTCTGCTGTTTCTTTATCAAATACTTTGTTCACATGTTGAACTTCAAGGAAGTGGTTTCCGCTGCCAAGGGATCCAAGCTGTTTCATCCCTCTCTGCTTGGCCTTTGAAGATATCCTGGAACTGTCTGCTTCGGCCATCTTTCCGTTTTCTTCACAGTACTCGATGTCCTCCTCAACACCGTAACCGTTTTCCACGGCCCATTCCCCTCCTTTTTCAAGCACTTTTTCGAACTCTGACTGAGAACTGAACTCTTTGACACCTCCTTTACCCAGTCCAAGGGGAACTTTCTGAAATAAAATATTTGCAAGTTGTTCAGCTTTCTCCCTGACCTGATCAGCATCCAGATTAGTCTTCAAAAGTTTTAATCCACAGTTGATATCGTATCCAACTCCTCCAGGGCTAATGGCACCGTTTTTGGTTGATAGCGCGGCAACACCTCCGATAGGAAATCCATAACCCTGGTGACCGTCGGGCATCACCATCGAGTATTTATATATACCTGGAAGATGAGCGATGTTCTGAACCTGCTGGAGAGTCTTGTCCTCCTTCATATCTTCAAGTATTTTTTCAGATGCGAATACTCTTGCCGGTACATTCATTCCTTCTTTTCTTTCAATCTCCCATTGGTGATCCGATATTTTTTCCAGTTCCATGTCCCAAATTTTATCTTTTGTTTTTTTAACTGTCCTCTTTTTTAAAAGGGTTCCACCGTTTTCTTTTTAAAAATTGTATTTTATTATGAAACAAGATGAAATCTTCAACAAAAAATCTTTTGATAGCAGCTCCGCTGGTTCTTCTGATAGGTGTAGCGATCTACTTCGGTAACTTTACAACAGAAGAAACACCCACAGGTCAGGTGACTGCCGGAGAAACCGGTGAACTGGTCGAGTGTCTTGATGACAATGATGTTTTGATTTATGGTGCTGAGTGGTGTCCGTATTGTACGGAGCTTGCTGAAAGTTTCGGTGGTTACGATGTCGTGGATCCTATATGGGTAGAGTGTACAGAAGAAGAACAGAGATGCGAACAAGAAATGATCGATGAAGGAGTACCAGAAATACAGATAGACGGAGAAATGTACCATGGAGTCAGAGAACCTGAATCTATTGGAGAAGCAGTCGGATGCGAAATTTGATTTCAGATATCGAGCACGGCTTTTAAAACCACTTTATCCTTCCCTTTTTTCTTTATATCCATCTCGCTGTAAGTCGCTGCCTTGACATCGGTACCTGTTATACTGCTCACTTTCTGACCCTTTCCTTGACACTCCAGATAAAACCCGTCTTTTTTCTCCTCAATCCTTATGTCGAAATCCTTTATGAGAAAGTTCTCCGTATCCTTTAGAAACACCAGGTGATCAAGAAAATCGTAGAGAAGAGCCCGAGAATCCTCCGAAGTTATCTCAAAACTCCTTTTATCAGTTTTACCAACCTTTTTTTCGTCGGTCAAAACAGAGAGAAATGCCCTGCCAGCGTTTTCGAATGCCTCGTCGATATTTTTTCCTTCCGAATAAAAACCTATGTCGGCGGTGTGTTCAAAGAACTCAAAACCTTTTTCCATGAAAGATTATTTAGAACGTATTTTTTTAACTTGGACACCCTTTATTAAAGTTGTCCACTATTTGTTTACCAATGGACAAGTACAGGCCAAAACAGGAGGAAGACAAGGGTTCGTATGAGGTAGACCTTTCAGATATTTATGTGATAGATGATCCAGAAGAAGATTTTTCTTATGAATCAGGGTATGACTTAGATGAAAAGTTTCTTGAAAATCCTGAGAGAGAAAGTTTCGAGAAATTCAAGGATCTCCTGGAAGGAAATATGGGATATAAAGAAGAAAATGAGTACAGAGAAAAACTTCCCGATAAACTTGAGGTTTATGACAGGCTGAACCTGGTAAAACAGGATGATAGTGAGGTGCAGGACTACAATTTTATGGTTGTCAGGGAGAAAATGCCCTCGGGTCTTTTTGGATGGACCAGGGATGGATCCGGAAAGGTACATGTGAGCGATAATCTATACAGTGTCGATGAAAAGAAAACCATCGAACACGAGAAGACTCATCTACTTCACCCTGGTAAAGACGAACTGACTATCAGATACATCAATGGAGATAAAGATCCGGAGAACACTGTTTCATCGAACTACATGTTCAACTAGAAAAAACTTTAAACCTCGGCCAACACTTCTTTCAAACAATGACAGTAAAAACCAATTTTCTGGGAGAAGGAGAAGAAAAAATCTCTGTGGCAGTTCATGAACCTGAGGAACAATACAGAGGCACCGTTGTTTTCTGCCACGGTTTCGGGTCGGATAAAGAGGGAAGTTACAAGAAAAGGGCAAAGTTCTTTGAGCAAAAAGGCTTCAGGGCTGTAAGATTTGATTTCAGAGGTAACCACGAATCAGCACTTGATTTCGAAGAAGCAACTTTATCCACAAGGATAAATGATTTGAAAACCGTTCTTGAAGAGTACGGCGATGGAAAAACGCTGGTTTATGGTACAAGTTTCGGTGGGCTCGTGAGTTTGAATGTGGCCAAAGAAAATGACATAATCGATATTCTTGTTTTGAGATCTCCCGTAACTGATACAGAGTCAATGGCCGATATCAAGGAAGAGATCAGAGATAAAGGTGTCTATGAACATATGCCCGGTAAAAAAGTTGACAAGAAATTCCTGGAGGACCTTGAATCATATGAAGATCCTGATCCAGAAGTTATCGATGTACCTGTTCTTATGGTTCACGGTGCCGAGGACAGTGTTGTTCCTGTTGAGGATACAGAAAATTTCTTTGAGGGTTTAAAAACGAGGAAAAAACTTGTCAAGTTCGGCGGTCAGGGCCACAGGTTTGACGAGGAAACAGATGTCAGAACGTTAAATCTTGCACTTGAATGGTTCGAAGAGGTATTGGAAGATGGATAAAGATGAACTGAGGGAAGTTTCCAAAAGTTTTTACAATGAAAGCGAGCCTGCACACGATTTTCAACACGTTGAAAGGGTTAAAAAGTTATGTCTCAAGATTGGTGAAGAACTAGATGCAGACAGAGAAGTCCTTGAGGTGGCTGCTCTTTTCCATGATATTGGAAGGAATAAAGAGACTGAAGGACTGATAGAATGTCATGCGGAATGGAGCTCGGAAAAAACGGCCGAGATTCTTGAAGAGAGAGGTTTGGACAGAAATTTCATCGAAAAAGTTTGCGAGTGTATAGAGACACACAGGTATTCCAGGGGTGGGGAACCCTCAACTTTGGAATCCAAAATACTATCAGACGCTGACAATCTTGATGCTCTCGGTGCTGTGGGTATATCAAGGGTTTTTTCCTATGGCGGCTCCAATGAAGTTAGGTTCACAGGTGAAGACTCTTCACTGGAACATATCCGTGAAAAAATACTGGATCTGGAAAACAGGATTTATACCGATATTGGTAGAGAAATTGCCGAAGATAGACAAAAATTTGTGGAAAAATTCCTGGAAAGGTTTTTAAAGGAAATTGATGCAAAGGCATAGTTTATAAACGATGAATTTTACGTTTCTTAACTATTAAAAAGAGCATACAAATGTTTTTTAAATATTTACGTTGTAGTAATAAATAATCGGTGTGACCTATGGGAAAAGATGAACACAAGAACTATCCAACTGATCCCCTTGAAGAAAACTATTTTTCAAATGGAGATGTAGATATCAGGATGGTCAAGACCTACAAGACGGAAGAGCCATTGACAGAAGTTATTGAAAATTTTAAAGAAATATATGACAGCGTGGATCTTGCTGCTATAGAGGTTTTAAATGAAAAAAATGAGACAGAGGTTATGGAACCTGTTCTATCAGTTGACCGAGAAGGAACGATTTACCCTGTGAACATAGAGATGGTTCTAGACAATGAAAAATCTATTTCTGTTGAGCAGTACAGGGAAGTAGATCCCATGGGCAACAACTATGATGGAGACGATTGCGATGGACCATACATTGTCAATCTTCATCTACAAGCCGATGAAAAGGAAAAAATCAGAGAAGTTTTCAAGAACTTCTATGACGAATACAATGAATTACTTGAAGATTATGACTTTGCTCAGCAAACAATGGAAGCAAACAATAGAGATAATAATCAATCCCAGTCAAAGAAAAAGGACAAGATGGAGAAACTAACAGAGAAGTACAGAGCCGATATAGAAGGATATTCTAAGGAAGACATAGCACTACCTGATGAAATAATGAACAGTGTCGAATTTATGATAGAGGGTCCTCTGAAAAATCCGGAGCTCTACAAAAAGATGGATTACAGGGATTCCGGAATCATCCTGGCTGGAAAACCGGGAGTGGGAAAAACTTTGCTTGCAAAGGTAATGAGTGCTGAAGCCGATGCCAACATGTACTCCGCAACTGTTTCCGATATAATGTCTAAATATGTTGGACAATCAGCCAGAAACATAGATGACATGTTTAAGGTGGCAAAAAATAATACACCTTCAGTAATATTTTTGGATGAGGCAGACTCCCTTCTTATGAGCAGAGAAGAAAGTAGCACATCTCATAATGAAGATATAAACATGGTCAACACTCTTCTGAACCACATGGACGGGATGGGAAGTAATGAGGGCGTAAAGGTCATAGCTGCAACAAATATGGTGGACAACGTTGACAGAGCATTTCTCAGACCTGGCAGATTTGGAGAACCTCTCAAAGTCGAGGAACCAAACAAGGAAGCAAGGGAAAAGATTTACAGAATACATACATTAAAGCAGAACGAAGAACTTTTTGACCCGGAAATAGAGAACTATCTGGAGGAATTTGCCGAAATTTCAGAAGGGTTCACAGGCGCACATATTGCAGGAACAATTCAGAAAGCAACAGAGGATAAGTTGAACAAGCTTAAAGAACAATACGGAAACATTAAGGACATACCGCCTGAGGAGATGGAACTTGATCATCAGAATATATTCGAGGCAATTAACGACATGGAAATATCTGATGATGATAACACTATAGATGGATTTGTCCGGGATTGAGGGTGAAAACTCTTAATAACCTTCTCTCCCAATTTTCCTCTATTAAAGGGTTTTTAATATGGGAAGTTTTTATGCTATTGAGGTGCTAGAGAAAGCCATTGAAGATGTAAAAGAACTCTTGTTTCCATTTAAAGCCACTGATTGGCTTAAAATGATACTTGTGGTTTTACTGGTAGGTGGTTTCTCCTTTTCCATGAATATTCCCGGGGATATCTTTGAGATAGGCGAAAATATTCAACACCAGGTAGAAGCAGAGGGAGGTGCACAGATCGCTGACACAGCATTTACTGGTATGATGAGTGCAGGAGAGCTTTTACAATTTAATATTGGTCTACTTTTATTCATGTTAATATTGTTAGCAAGTTTGGTTAGTACTCTCTGGATTGTTGCCGGCAATATAATGGAGTTTGTTTTTGTTAAGATATGTGCGGACAGGGAGATCAAGATACTCAATAATTTTTCGGGAAACATAGTGAATGGACTTAGACTCTTAGGATTCAATATACTGGTAATGCTAGTGTTCGGTATAATCATTGGTGTGCCTTTTATTATGTATCTTTTACTTGGTATCCGAAACATTCCGTTCTTTGTATTCTATGCAGTATTAGGTATATTACTGTTTTTGATTGTAAACCTGGTTTCCATGTTCACAACGGATTTCGTGATTGTAAGAATGCTGGAACAGAAGAAAGGTATTTGGAGATCATGGGAAGAGGTATTCAACCTTTTGAATAATGAGTGGAAACAAACATCTATCTATATATTGTTTAGAATCATAATAACGATAGGTACGAGTATTATCGGAGCTATAATATTTCTAGTTTTGATGATACCGGTTTTACTGATAGCTGGCCTGTTCGTTTTGATTACGGTATCCGTTTACAACTCAATGGCCACACCGGGTATTGTGATTGGCTTGGTTTTTGGGGTTATTATAGTTTTACTTGTCCTCTTTCTATCATTGACTATAAGGGTTCCACTGATGACATTTGTTCGTTACTACAGTATACGTGTCTTTGAGAAGTTCGCCAATAATGAAATAATCGTAAACTAGGCATGGACTTTTTCGTGGAACTCCGCCAGGGTTGTCTGGCCACCAAGGGCCATTACTCTTTCTTTTTTCTTGTTACCCAGTATCTCCGCAATTTTCAGACAGCTGTCTTTCTTGGTGATCCAGTACTTTCCCTTGAATCTGTTTGCCAGTCCAGAAGGCAAAATATTCCTGTCCAGGAAAAAAACTCTGTTTGAACACTTGATAACATTCCTTATCTCATCTAAAGCATAATCAATGTTTCCTCTTTTCCTTATATAATCCGTAGGCTTGTAAATGATTAAGTTCGTGTTATCCGATTGCTTTTTGGGTTTTATTTTGTTTTTAACAATATCAATATCTAGTTTGGAATCAATATGGTTCTTGGAATCTATATCTAAAAACATTTCTTTTACATCAAACGGCCAGTAACTTTTGTTTGAAGAAAAACCTATCAGTCTGGTCTCCTCCTCTTTGATCATATGATCTACCGAATTGAAAAGTAACTTTTCAAGAAGGTATTCATTACTACTTCCTATGAATTTCTTTCGGACTTCTCCTTCTTTCTCAAGGCATTCAGGTATGTTTATCCTGTTCACAAAGAAAGATTTGTGTATCCCTATTAAAAACCGGTTGGGTGTAACTTCCACTACTTCCGTTAGTTCCTCTAGTAAGTTCAAGAACCAAGCAAATCTTTTTCTCCTTCACTATCTACAATCTGATCAATAAAGCTTTCGGCGTCTTTTCCAGGTCTGTCTTCCAACAGTTTACTATCATCATTTGAGGGTTCTTCTTCATTCTGGTCTTTTGGTTTTTCTTCGGTTTTTTCTTGACCCTGGAAACTGTATTCATCTGATTTTTTCTTTCTCTTCTGTAAATAAGCGTTCCTTCTCTTACGAGCTTCATTGTAGAACTCTCTCACATTATCTGTTTTTTCACTGTCGGTATTCCTGAAAAACACTATTTTGGTTTCATTCAAATCGTAATCACCTTCCTCATGCAATACAAGATCCACATGCGGAAAGGAAAGATCTTCATCCGAAATAACAATATCTTTAACTTCTTCCCATCCTATAAAACCATAAAAAACATCTTTTTTACTGTAAACATCAAGTATTCGTTCCCATTTTTCTTCCCCTTGAAAATTATTTCTTTCAATGCCTCTCCAAGATACTTTAATATCTCCAAGCATTGATCTAAATACTTTTTCTTTTGAACCATCATAAGAAACTGATTTTTCCTTCCAGGTCATTCTTTGAACAGCTCTGAATCCGGTTCAAGCTTATCAAGTTTGTTTTTCCATGTTACCAGAATCTCATTAGCTGTCTCAATACTATCTATTTTCTTTACAAGCGGACCAATTCTTTCTTTAATATTCAGGTTGTAAGGACGCTGATATAGAAGTAAAGAGTGGTGGTATTCCATTTTATCGACCATATTCGGATTATCATCTATGTAAAAATCATAGTCCAGATCAGTTTTTTCAATACCTTCATCGTGTAGAGAAATAATCCTCCCGTAATGTTTGTCTTTTTCAATTCCGTTTTCTTCCAGCCATCTCTGAATATTGTCCGGATAAGGATTCATTGTGACGATATCGGTTTCAAAAGTTTTGTTGAGCTCTCTCAGATTTTGTTCTACATTGTATGGATCCTCGATAAAACTAAATTCTTCCGGGGATTCTCTCCATTTATTATTTAATATGTCATAGAAATCCTGAGGGCTTATACCTGCCTTAAGGAAATAATCACCAATCTCATTGTAATCACTTATTTGTAAAAAAGCAAATCTTTCATCTTCCAGCAGTTCATCACCGTATTCTTTATTGAGAAAGTCGACAACTAGCTCATGACTTGCTGCCAGAGTACCATCTACATCTACTGCTAACCTGTAATCACTCATTGTGAAGAAATTTAGTGGTAAATAGTTAAAACATTTTTTGGAAAAAAAGAAAAAATAAAGAGAGAAGGCTGCTATTATCTTCTAGCAGCTTTAACGTCTTCTCTCTGCACAGTTTTTCTATTTGCATGATGAGCATAGTCCCTAGCCTTTTCAGCTAGATCATGAGCCTGATCTTCGATCTCATCTCTCAGAGCTTCGACTGCATCGTCAGAAACTCTTTCTGCTCCTGCATTTTTCAGAATTCTTTTCAATGGTGCAAGTGGTAGTTCAGCCATATTTTTCACCCCCTATAGGTTAATAATACATTTTACTTTATAAATCTTGGGCCAAATAACCGGCCAAAACCTATTTACACTCACAAATAGTTGATTCAACAATTGTTAAAGTTACCTGAAATTTCATTCGAACTGTCGTCTAATCAAAAGTCGGGTCAAATCCAATCCCGATAAAAGAATTGAAATATAAAATTTAGCAAAAAAAATACCTTTATGGACCTGATACTAGACGCCAATTTCCTGGTGCTACCTTTTCAGTTCAATGTTGAGATATTCGATGAATTCGAAAGATTATGTGGAGGAGGGTATGAAGTTCATACGCTAGAAAGAGCTTATAATGAAGCATTAAACCTTAAAGATGGGAAATACAGGAAACTCGTTAAAAAACTAGTTGATCTGAAAGACATAACAATTATTGAAACAGGTGCAGACAGATCCGTTGACCAGGATTTACTCGAACACGGAATGAAAGGATATGTGATATGCACAAACGACAGGGAGCTAAGAAATAAACTTGATAATATAGATCTGCCGCACATATATCTCAGGCAAAAAAACCATCTGGAAGCCGAAAATCTGAGAAGGTTCTAAAAAACCCGGGTAATAATAACAAACACTTAAAAAAATAGACAGTAGTAAAGGTTATGAAGGTTCTAAAAAAGGTGTATACAAATGGTAGATGACCACTGGAGAGAACTTCCAACCGGCCCAAATGTGCCCGAAGAAGTTTTCGCTGTAATTGAAATACCAAAAGGAAGCAGAAACAAATTCGAATATTCAAAGGACTTCGGAACTTATGTGCTTGACAGGGTACTTCACAGTCCACAGCACTATCCCGGAGAATACGGTTTTATCCCAAAAACTCTTTACGATGACGGAGACCCCATGGATATCATCGTTTTGATGGATGAAAAAACATTTCCCGGCTGTATAATCGAGGCAAGGCCTGTAGGCCTAATGAGAATGATTGATGGTGGAGAAAAAGATGATAAGATCCTGGCGGTTCCTTCTGAAGACCCAAGATACGATGACATTAATGACATAGAGGACGTGGATTCCCACACAAAGAAAGAGATAGCCGAGTTTTTCCGAACATATAAGAATCTTGAGGAAGGAAAAAATGTTGAAGTAAACGGCTGGGATGGTAAAGAAGATTCACTAAAAGCTGTAAAACACTCAGTAAAGCTATATAAAAGGAAATACGGTTAAAAATGTACAAGAAAGCAACTGTAAGCGACAAGATAAGAGTCGATCCAAAACTCCTAGGTAGAGATGTCGAAAAATCAGTATTTAAAAGTCTGAAAAAGCAGTATGAGGGAAGGATAAACGAGGATCTTGGAATGGTTCTCAAAGTACAGGAAATAGAAGAAATAGGAGATGGAGAGATAATGCCGGAAGATCCGGGAGTTCATTACCCTGTGTCTTACAAGCTTTTTTCATACGAACCGGAACTACACGAAGTTGTAGAGGGAGAAGTTACCGAGGTAACTGATTTCGGAGCTTTCATCAGAGTGGGTCCGATCGAGGGACTTTGCCACATTTCTCAAATAATGGATGATTACGTAAATTACGATGAAAACCAGGATATGTTAGTAGGAAAAGATGGTTCCAGAACGCTCAAAAGAGGAGACAAAGTAAGAACAAGGATCACAGCTGTAAGTATGAAGGATGACTCTGAAAACAAGGTTAACCTCACAATGAGACAGCCAACACTTGGAAAACTGGAATGGATCGAAGAAGAGATAGAAGAACTTGAAGAAGACGAGGAAGAAGAATAAGAGGTGTAAAAAATGGCAGATAAAGCTTGTAAAAACTGTAAAAGAATTGTCGAGGAAGGTAACACCTGTCCGATTTGTAAAAGTAACGATTTGACAACTTCTTGGAAGGGACTTGTAATAGTATATGATTCAGAAACATCTAAACTGGCACAGGAAATGGAGATTGGCAGTCCAGGAAAATACGCAGTTAGAGTGAAAGGATAAAACAGGTGATATTATGGAAATCGAAGTTACTGATACAAGAGAAAATCCTATGATGGAAAGGGAGGAATACTTCCTTGAGATCAAACATCAGAAAGAATCAACTCCTTCAAGGGAGAAAATCATCGATAAATTTTCCGCTCAGAACGATGAAGATCCTCTAAAGATCGAGCTTGGATCTATAAATACGGCTTACGGTAACGGTTATTCGACCACCAAGCTAAAAGTCTATGAGGAGCAGGTTAGAGAAGAAAACGAAGAGGAAGAAAAACAGCCTGAAGAAGAGGAAGAAGAGTAAAAGATGTGATATAATGGGAAAACACAAGAACGTCAATAGATGGGAAAAATACGATGAGGATGGAAATCTTGAAGGCAAACAGTGCCCAAGATGTGATTCCATGCTTGCACAGCACGGAAACAGAGATACATGTGGCAAGTGCGGATACTCAAAGATTCAGAAATAATCGGAAGAGGTCAAAAGCCTCTTCAATTTTCTGTCTGTTTATTTATTCTTCGGATAATAGATTAAAAACCGGGTAATGTAAATATGATAACACTTGGAATCGAGTCAACCGCCCACACATTTGGAGTTGGAATCGTAAGGGACGGAGAGATCATAGCGAACACCAAGTCGATGTACAGCCCTGAAAAAGGCGGGATACACCCGGGTGAAGCATCCGAACACCACTATGCAAACGCAGTTAATACTATCAAAAACGCTTTACAGAATGCAAATTTAGAAAAAGAGGAAATTGATTCGATAGCTTTTTCTCAGGGACCTGGAATACCACAGTGCCTTCAAATCGGTGGTGTTGCGGCAAGAAGTTTATCCGTTTCACTTGGTATTCCGCTTGTAGGTGTTAATCACTGCGTTGCACACATAGAAATAGGGAAAAAAGAGGCAAATCTTGATGATCCCGTAACCCTCTATGTTGCTGGAGGTAACTCTCAGGTCATCGGTTCCGCTGGAGGAAAATACAGGGTGTTCGGGGAAACCCTTGACATAGCGATAGGTAATGCCCTTGACAAGGTCGCAAGAAAACTGGGTATCCCACATCCAGGAGGTCCTGAAATCGAAAAATTGGCGGAGAAGGGAGATAAATTTATAGAGCTTCCGTACGTCGTGAAGGGAATGGATTTCTCATATTCCGGACTTGTCACAAAGGTTCAAAGAGAACTTAACAAACACGAAAAGGAGGATCTCTGTTATTCTTTCCAGGAACATGCTTTTGCAATGCTGGTTGAAGCAACTGAAAGAGCTATGGCGCATCTGGGAAAAGACGAAGTTCTTTTGACCGGTGGTGTAGCTGCCAACAAAAGGTTAAATGAGATGCTTGAAATTATGGCAGAAGACAGGGGCGCAGTTGCAAGAAAATCTCCCATGAAGTACTGCATGGATAACGGTGCGATGATAGCATACACCGGCCAGAAACTGCTGAAAAGTGGAGAAAAAACCAAGTTCGAAAACTCAGAGACAAGACCTGACTGGAGGACCGAACAGGTTGATATACCATGGCTGTAAACGAAAAAGATATTGATGAAGCAGTTGAAGTTTTGAAAAAAGGAGGAATAGTTGTTTACCCCACAGAAACTTGTTACGGTATTGGCTGTGATGCAACAAACGAGGAAGCAGTTGAAAGAGTTTATAAAGCAAAGAAAAGAAGCAAGGAGAAAAAACTTACATGTATCGTTGATTCCCTGGAAACAGCGGAAAAATACTGTCACTTATCAGAAATAGAAAAGGAGATATGCAACAAATTTATGCCGGGACCTCTTACAATCGTCGCGGAAAAAAAGGATTCGTTGCCTGACTTGGTCAATAAAGATTTTGCTTTCAGGGTCTCTTCAGAGAATTACTGCCAGAAACTTTCGGAGAAACTTGGTAAACCCCTAATCGCCACAAGTGCCAACATCTCCGGAAACTCATCTTCTTACTCCACCGATGATATATCGGAAAAACTTCTTGAAAAAGTAGATTTTGTACTTGACGGAGGAGAACTCGAAAGAAAAAAACCTTCAACAATAATCACGATTGAACAAAGGGATATAGTGGTTCACAGAGAAGGGCCTGTAAAGAAAAAAGATATACACGAAGAAATAGAGGTTGATAAGTATGGTTGATAGAGATCTGAACGAGATGGGTGCCGAGGCCAGGGTTTTCATTTCTGGCGACGTTGTTGTAAAGGAGAGAGTTAACAAGGGTTACAGACACGAAGAACTTGATAAAAAACTTGTGAAGGAAAGGACGGAAAGAGAGGCAAGGCATCTAAAAAAAGCCAGGAAAGGAGGAGTTAACACACCTGAAATTGACTGTGTAGAGGGAAATACGATAAAACTTGAGTTTATAGATGGCGAAAAATTTAGGGATGTATTTGAAAAAAGAGATGATCTATGGAAAGATTTTGGCAAAAACATTGCCAGGCTCCACGCACAGAACATAATACATGGGGATTTGACCACTTCGAATGTAATTGTTAAAGAAGATCAGCTGTTTTTTATCGATTTCGGTCTCAGTTTTTCCTCTGAAAGGCTTGAGGACCGGGCAACAGATTTGAGGCTGATGAAACAGGTGCTTGATGGTACCCACCACAGGGTATCCGAAGAAGCTTTCAATAAGATACTTGAGGGTTATTCGGAAATCGGTGACAGGGAGGCAGTGGAGGAAAGACTGGAAGAGATGATAGGAAGAACCAGATACAACTAGTTTTGGAAACCAAAAAAGGATATTTAAAACTTCACACATAATCTTAACTGTTAACTAGAAAAGTGGTAACAATGGCAAGAATGCATTCAACAGGAAGAGGTGTATCGGGTTCGACAAAACCGAAGAATCCGGACCTCAGCATGGTGGACTACGAGGAAGAGGAAATCAAAGATCTGATAACAAAGCTGGCAGAAGAGGACATGATGCCTTCAGAGATAGGTGAAGAACTCAGGGATAGATACGGTATCCCGGATGTCAAGGCAGTGACCGGAAAGAGTATCAACGATATTCTGGAAGAAGAGGATATGGCTCTTGAGGTTCCTGAAGATCTTCTGAAATTGATGGAGAAAGCTTTGAATATCAAGGAACATCTTGAAGAAAACGGTAAGGACATGGAGGCAAAGAGAAGCCTCAGTCTTACAGAGTCAAAGATCAGAAGGCTTGTGAAGTACTACAGAGGTAAGAAACTACCTGAAGATTGGAGCTACAGTATTGACAAAGCAAAGCTTTATGTCAAGTAGTCCCAAACCCCTTTTTTATTTCTGACAACCGAGGTTTTTGTCCTGAAAGAAAGATTTTTTGAATCGGCAAAGGAGGCAGGCAAGTTTCTGGAAACTACTGATGAAGATATTCTTGTGGTCAGCCATTACGACTGTGACGGTATATCCTCTGCTATCATTGCAAACATTTTTCTCGATGAAATAGACAAAAGTTTTGAACAGGTATTTCTCGATGAACTAACAGAAGAAAAAATCAAAGACGTTCTTGAAAAACACGATCAACCGGTGGTTTTTTTCACCGATATCGGAAGCGGTCAGAGAGATGTTGTATCCAGTGAGATTGGAGATGAAAGAACTGTTTTGATCGCTGATCACCACGAAGTAGCTGATGAAGGAGAAGTTGATTTCCATGTAAATCCTATGTTGATAAACAACGGAGAAGAGATAGATGGTGGAGAGGAGATATCGGGAGCCGGTGTTACTTTTCTTGTTGCGGACTCTGTCCTCGATGATTCTAGTAAACTGTTGCCCTATGCTCTGGTCGGTGCAACAGGGGACATACAGAAAAAAGACAACTGTTTCAAGGGACCCAATAGGGATTTTCTTGAGAAAGCTGAAGAAAAAGACATGATAGAGGTCAAGAACGGTCTGAGGCTATATGGAAGAAGCAGTAAAAGCCTGGTCAAAGCACTTAAATACACAACGGAACCTTACCTGGAAGGTATAACCGAAAACGAATCAGGTACCGTTCAGTTCCTTAGAAATACAGGTATCGAGCTAAGAGATGATGATGGATGGAGATCTCTTTCAGACCTTTCAGAGGAGGAAGAAAAAAGAATAATCAATGGCCTAATAAAAAGAGGTTATGAAGGTGTGGAAAATCTCCTTGGAACGGTATACGTTTTGAATAATGGCTGGGAGATACAGGAATTCTCTTCACTTCTGAATGCATGTGGAAAACTTGAAAAACCAAAGAAAGCACTTGATATATGTGTGAACGAGGAATACGATAAAGCATGGGATATAAAAAAGGAGTACGGTAGGAAAATAAGCAAATACCTGTCTATTCTTGAGAGAAAGCTGGATGACGATACTTTTGTCGAGAAAACTTTTTTTGGAACCTTAATCAAGGCAGGGAACAGGATCGATCCGAACATAATCGGAACGGTTACAACCATCGCCACAAAATCAGGTATTGTTGAAGGCCCTGTAGTGGTGGGCATGGCGGAAAAAGAGGAGGACAAACTCAAGATATCATCAAGGGTTGTAGAGGAATACGAGGAAGAAGTTGTGCTGAATGAATTGATGGAGGATGCATGTGAAGAAGTCGGTGGCAAAGGAGGCGGACACCGGATGGCAGCGGGAGGTAAAATCCCGAAGGACGAACGGGACAGGTTTATAAAAATTATAAAAGATTCTTTAAAACAGTTAAAAGAATAGGTCACGACAAATAAAGAGTGTGATTAAAAATGGCAAAATCAGTTGCACAGAAAAATTGGTACGAGATAGTCGCACCGGAAATTTTTGACAAGGCAAAGATTTCAGAAACACCATCAGACAAGGAGGACAAGGTACTTCAAAGAACAGTTAAAGTTGGGCTTAAAGATCTGGTTCCAACATCTAACAAGTATTACATGGATGTTTTCCTGCAGGTAACGAAGGTAGAGGGTAACAAGGCTCATACAAAACTTGTTGGCCACAAGACATCCAAGGAATACGTTTCCAAGATGGTAAGGAGAAGAAGCGACAGGATTGACAGAGTTATTGATGTGAACACGAAGGACAACAAGAAGGTAAGAGCCAAAGTAATAGCCGCAACTCTTAACAACACCACTTCGGACACCAAAAAAGCTCTTAGGAAGAAAATCAAGGAAATAGTTGAGGACGAGGCTTCAAGCAATAGACACGTTGATTTCATGAACAAAATTTTCCAGGACGAGATTCAACAACGTTTGAAGGAAGAGTGCAAAAAGATCTATCCTCTGAAAACTATCGAGTTCCGGAAGACAGAGCTACTGGAGAACTGAATCATCCAGTAACTCGTTTATTTTTGTTTTTCTATTAATTCATTCGTAAATATAGCCCGGTGGTGTAGCGGTCAAACATAGGAGGCTTTGGCTCTGTGAATATACAAAAACAGGAAAGATACCTCCTGCCCCTGGTTCGAATCCGGGCCGGGCTATAGAATCCGTAAAGAACTTTTTAACTGAGCTAGCTAATCTTGTCCCAGATTCTTTTAACTTTCAAAGGTAGCCATCTTAGATATGTCATTGGATTGAGTGTTTCATCTGTTTCTGAATTTATTTTTCCTATGTTCTATTTCATTGATTACGGAGGACTCTTCAAAGATTTCTGTACACCTATTTTTCATCAAAAACTCTCCATCCACCATTGTATGGTCCACCATCCCGTTAAAAGAATATACAAGATTAGAAACAATACCTTTTTTACCATAAGTAGGAGTAAGACCTACTTTTTCTTTGTCTATAAACAACAGATCTGCTTTTTTTCCTTCCTCTATTGAACCGATATCCTTTTCTTTTCCAAGGATTTCTGCACCTTCAATAGTAGCCATATCAAAGGCGTCCTGGGCTGTAAATTTTTCTGGATTTTTTTCTTTCTGCAACAGACAGGCAAACTTCATTTCTTCAAACATGTTTAGGTTATTGTTTGACGCGACACTGTCAGTACCTAATCCAACCTTAAGCCCTTTTTCACGGTATTTTGTTATATTTGCAATGCCAGAACCAAGCTTCAGGTTGGAACAAGGATTATGAACAACACTGGATCCCTCTTTTACAAGAATTTCTATATCCTTATCGTTGAGATAGACTGCATGAGCACCGATAAAATCTTGATTTATTAATCCAAGTTCGTGGAATCTTTCAACCTGGGACTTGCCTTTTTTGTATTCGTTTTTTGTTTCTGAGAGATGTGTATGTATTTTTATGTTGTTTTCTTCATGGATCTGTTTAGAGTCCCGTAATTTTTCTTCCATACAAGTATACAGAGAATGAGGGCCTACGGCAACATCTATTTTTTCTATATCCTTCACTTTATAAATTAATTTCTTTGTTTTCTCCAGGCATTCTCCATCTTCTTCGGTCAAAACCCTTGAAAGAACAGCCCTCAAACCTGATTCCTGACAAATATCTGCAATTATATTTTCATAAAAATACATGTCATTAAAACAGGTAGTGCCTGTTTTTATCATCTCCAGCAAAGCATGTTTAGAGCCTAATTTAATATCATCTTCTTCGAGTTTTGCTTCTGCTGGTGAGATATCCTGTAAAAACCAATTGTCAAGTTTTTTATTGTCGGATAAACCTCGAAAAAGATTCATCGGTATATGTGTGTGGCAGTTTATCAATCCGGGTGTAACTATTTTCCCTGAACAGTCTATTCTCTGATCTCCTGCAATAAAATCCGATATCTCCTCAATTGTTCCATCTCTGATCAGAACATCAACTTCTTTTTTTACTTCTCTTTTTTCGTTCTGCGTGACCAGATAATCTATATTTTCTAGGATCATAATTCAGGTTCATCAATAAAGTTAAGCTCTGAAACAACTCCAACAGAAGTAAATTCAATTAAATCAACAGCACCTTTACAACCCATATAAATTATATTGAATTATCTCAATAAAAATTTTGTTTTTTAGGAACTTTTTAGACGTAATATATAAAACTAATTAGTAAATTATTAATTAATCAGTAATAACATATATAAATAGTGGGGTCTAATAAATTGTACGGTGACGGGTTATGAATATTATCAAAAAAATTCGTGAGGGTACTGATTACCTGCGTGAGAAAAGTGGGAAACTTGGTAAAACCGCTTTTGTAACAGGTGCAATTTATTTAGGAACTATGGCGGCTGGATTGGACAATACTGAAGCAAAAGAATTAGATATAGGCGTAGGTATAGCTACACAGAGCATTGAAATGCACGATAATCTTTCGGGAAGAAGGTATTATGAGGCCAATGAGGGAGAAGACTTTGATCGAGATGACATCGGTAAAAGTATTAGTTTGAAGTATTCAAGCGAGCTCTCAGAGACTGAAAACGGCAAACTAGATATATATGGAAAAATAACTCATTCCCGTACCAGTGGAAGTGAAGAAAAAACAGTGGAGGACTCAACATTCTATAATAAACAAGGCCTTACAATGAATGCTGATCAAGAATACAAACTAAATGAAACAAGACCTTCATTGGGTGTCAAGTACACCTTGGATACCGGTTCCATCTTGGATAATGTATCAGTTTATGGTGGTTTAGTTGCAGGATTCATGAATTTGGAAGAAGATATCAGTTACGATTTTGACGAAATATATAACGAAGTTACTTCAGAAACAAATATTTCAGGAGTTGGAGGAGGTCTTGAAGCAGGGGTAGAAGGTAAAGTTAATATTTCAGATTCCTTTGACCTCAAATTAGATTTCAGTGCTTCAAGTGCTGAATACGATGCTGAAGGTAACAATAGAGAAAAAACTAAATACCTCGAAGACGGTGAACAAAAGGTCATCAACATTTACGACAATTTTATTTCTATGGATGATTTACAAATCGGTTCAGCAGAGGCCCGAATCACCGGAAGTTTTGAATTCTAATAGAACCTCCTATTTATTTTTTATTTTCCTTTACTTCTTAACCATTTTGTTTTAGAAAAGTCCGGGTATAGATACTATACCCAGTCCTAAAACAACCAATCCTGAATGGTAAATAAAGTTACCCATGAATGAAAAACCAGCAAATTTAAAGGTTCTCATATCATTGATTGCTGCAGGGATCGTTATAGTGCCTCTTACAAAAGGTAATAAATTGGAAACGAATACTGAGGTCTCCTCAAATTTTTTGAAATATCTTTCACCTTTTTCAATTTTATTATCAGGAATCTTGATGAATCTGCGGTTCTTAAGATCTTCAACATTACCTTTTTTATTCACTATCTTAAATAAGTAAAACTGTCCGGCCGTGGAACAAAAAGAAGAAAACAAAATCAGTAGAAAGTATTGATAAAACAAATCTGGGTATATTACAGCAGCTACGGGAAGTATAAAATCAGTTGGTAATAATTTGCCTATAAGTGCTCCTTCAAGAAAGAAAACAAAACCCACGAAAGGTAGGCCTAGTGAAACAATAAGTTGTAGAAATATCTCTTGTACACCATTCATATTATTTCCTTCTATTTTTTGCGTTAGTAAAACAAGATACTCTTGAAATAACTATACACTTCGTTGTTTATTGTTGTTAATTGACCATCATCAAGTTCTATATATCCTTCTAAATTGAATAAATCCCTTTTTTTGGCCAAAGGTGTCTTTTGCATATTTTTAATTTTTATTTTATTTTCTTCTAATTTCTCATAATCAAAATAAATAAAATCTAATACGTCAAATACAATAAAACCTTTTTTAAGCCATTTTTCATATCTTTCAGCCAGATCTGGAAACATTTTTTTAAGCGATGTTTTATTATTCACACCTTTCTTTAGACTTTTTTTACAGCTCATTGAGCACGGAATGTGGCTTACAAAAAATACATCTCTGTGATCGCATTTTTTTGTAAATTCCATGAGCTTTTTATGATCCAAATTATCGCCAAAGGAGTTACTGTTAAAGAAAATATTCATTTCAAAAGGTAATTCGAAATCACCAGCTTCTCTATAAGGATATCTTGAAACTCTCTGCATATTTTCATCTATGCAACATTCAGGATATCCAAGAAGTTTCCCTAATTCCCCAAAATCCTCATTTAACCTTGTTTTCTTTATTTCTTTGGCAATTTCTTTTTCTTGGGCAACTGAAAAACTTAAACTGCCATATTCTTTCCAAAAAACTATTGAAAGACCTAGAGATTCTATAATATCTTTTATTTTTTCCTTTGAGCAGACACTTTTATTTAAACTAAAAAAAAGCCCAGGTTTTTTACCTTGATAGACCGGTGCAAGTTCCTGGATATGTATGGTTTCTTTAATATCCATTAAATTCTTTTTTTGACTTTTGGACAAATCATCAGCCATTAAATAATGTTATACAATATATTTTTTTATTGTTTTAAATACGTATAATCAGAAAATAAAAATTGTTGTTTACAATAAAAACTATAAGATAAAAAAATGAATGAAGGATTTACCCTCATTCATATTTAATCAGGTGAAGGAGTTTCTTCGATGGTTTCTGTTGCAACATCACCTTCTGCAACCCTTTCTTCAATTACAGGTCTCATGTACTCGTCTCTAGGTATTTCCAGTTGTCCGATTTCTGAAAGTGATTCCTGGTCAAAAGTCTTTATCTCGTTTCTCCCAACAACAACTATATCATCGAGGAAGAACGATCTTCTTGCTGAAGTGATGTTAAGCTCTTCAATTCCTATCCCATCGCTGTAATCAACAAGCTTTGCCTCCTCATTTGTAGGTAGGAAAAACACCTCTGATTCCGTATCTATTTGGAAAGCGTGCATATCAAAATTGACACGGCTTGAACTCACATCGAAGACTCTGCTTTCTATCTCGCTACCATCTTCAAGACTATGAATTGAGACAGTGAGATTCCAGTCC
The DNA here is from genome assembly GCA_022729335.1 of Candidatus Nanoanaerosalina halalkaliphila. Taxonomy (GTDB): domain Archaea; phylum Nanohalarchaeota; class Nanosalinia; order Nanosalinales; family Nanoanaerosalinaceae; genus Nanoanaerosalina; species Nanoanaerosalina halalkaliphila. The sequence goes on along the minus strand of JALDAE010000005.1, from coordinate 3,558 downwards.
TCAGGATCCCTTCCTACACTTATAAGACGATCGTCCACCGGATGAAGGAACCTCGCAGAGGCCTCGAACTCGTTTTCCTTGGAAAGTTCTTCAAGAGAGTACTGTTCCACTGTCTCTTCCTCCTCTGTAAGGAACAGGTTTTCTCCACTGAACCTGGCTTCAGGCCTTGAATCACTAGAAATGTCTTCAAGAGAATCCTGTAATTCCATTCTTTCATTCAGGGTGACAAGGTCGTTCGTCCTGTTTGACCACATGCTGTAACCCGGTTCGACACTGGAAATTAAATGAAGCTCATTGTTTTCCTCATGCATGTGCATCCGGTCCTGCAAATTACCCGGTATTTCGGCTTCTCCATGCATATCCAAATCACTGTCTAATTTAGCAACCGTAGTCCAGTGGTGCTCCCTTTTCCTATCCACAAGGAAATGCTCAAGCTCTTCTTCCAGTTCTTCCGCATCTTCTTCGTTCTCTTCCGCCCACATTTCCATCTGGTGATCGATCTCTGCGTTGTAAGCGTCTTCACTAAGATCGTATGTCTGGACTTCTGCCAACCTGTTCTTGGTTTCTTGATCAAGCGTGTTCGAATGATCGATCAAGAATTCAAAGAAAACATCCGACCTGGGTTCCTGACCAGTGTATGTGAAGTAGATGTTTTCGTCGGTTATGTAAAACTCCGAAGATCTGTCTCCAACAAAACTGCTTTCATCGTTTACCGAACCGTCCTCTGGATCGATTGAAAGAAAACTGTAAGTAGTGTCGGAATCATAGCTAAAACCCGGTCTGTAAATTCCTGTACATGGGATGGATGTTCCCCCGTAAGGGTTGATCGGGCATGGAGAATGATAATTTATTGAATCCGAAAGCACGAGTACAATCTCATCCTCTCTTAGCCTTGCCGTCTCGTAACGGTGATCGAACTCCTCACTCCATATCTCTTCTTTTTCCTCTACGTCATAACCTGTAACTTTTTCATCTCCAAAAACGAGAAGTGTGTTTTCATGCAATAACAGATCTCCTGATTCCGTGAAGTTTTCCTCTATACTGAGATCATCAATGTTTATCACAGAAGTGTTTATCTTGTCCCTGAATCCTCCCTGGTAGTAAAGGTTTTCACCATCTGTTTTAACACTATCAGGTTCATCTATACCACCGACCTGTACAACTGTTTTATCTGCCTGTAAATCCTGGGTTCCACTATCCGCATCAATTGCCTCTCTTTCCATTGCTTCACCTGTACCTCCAGAATAAGCCTCTGTCCGTATGGAGTCTTCCTGTTCATGTGATAAAAACTCCATCATGTCTTCTTCTGATTCAAAACTTTGTATACCGTCTCTGTCATTTATTCCGGTTTTTTCCAATTCGTTTAAAACTAGGAAAGTTGTTCCAAAGGCCACAAATACAACCGCAAGTGTTACAATTAGTTTGTCTCGCATAAATCTAAATACACAGTAATCTCTTTTAAAAAATAGGCCTGATGTTCGGTTTTATCCTAACAGAACTCATGTTCTTCTGAAAATCATTCTAACATATCTGAGGACGTGTACAAATATACCGGCAACTGAGACATAAATTGCTATACCGTTTTTGTAGGGACCTCGATTTCTTTCGCTTGTCATCCACAACTCAAACACAAGATCACAGGAAAAACCAAGTATTATAGCAAAAATTATTAACTCGGACATTAAATCCGCTACAAAACCCAGTCCAGGTATCAACATCATTATTAATTGTAAAAAAAGCAAAGAAAGAGCAGCCAAAAAGAAATTCCTTGAGCGAAATCTCCAAATACTGAGATTTTTATCCGTGTAATAAACGTAAACCGCTGCAACCAGTGTTATGATGAGTGTTATGATTGATGTTATTATTAAACCAAAAAGAGCTTGTTGAGTAGGATACTTTGTCAAAACAATCCCTCCAAGTATCGAATAGCCCAGATATAACATTAGGATACCTATTAAAGTGTGAAATTTCTTGTTTTCAGCAATCCTGTAAAAACTAAGATATCTTCCGGCAGTTAGCAAGATACCGAATATCAAAGCTCCAAATAGAGGAATTACAAAGAGAAAAGAAAAAATCTTATGGTTCCTGTTTGCAATTACAGGTATCATAATTTTACTTGAAGACATTGGTAACTTGCGATTTATCGGTATTAGATTCTTAGAAAATCTCGGAATACAAGATTTTGGAACTAGAATTCACAATTTAATCCATTTCAGTTTTTTTGTGATTTATTCTATAATACCTGCTTTTTTAGTTGTCAAATATGGCAGATATATAAAGGATAATTACAGGAAAGTTTTCTATCTACTTTTAATCGCTTTTATGTTCTATGGGTCAGCTATCTATGTCTCAAATATAGGTAGAAACATCCATGGGGATAGAATTGAAGGAATCGGAAGCGCTATCCACAACTTCACTATACGTTTTGGTGATGAAGATATTGAGAATGAATATACAAGAACTGAAGCATTATCAGCAAGTCCACAAAGCATAGAGTGGAGGATCATGGAACTAGTAGTTGAAGAATCACTTGAATATCTGGGGTCAATATTTCTTTTAGCAACTTCTGTTGCTTTTTTAGAAGAAATTAACCCTTAATAAACCTATATTTTCTTTCTATACTCTATTTTTCCAGAAAATGCTGCCTGATATTACAATAAGGGCTAAACCTGAGATCCCGATCACTATGAATACCAGATTCTGAATTATATAATTCAAAGGCCCTGTTTCTTCTTCAATCTCCTCCTTTACCCTAACCAATAACTCTTCTTCCTGAACCGATATTTCGTATTCTCCTTCCTCATCGAAGCTCTGTACAGTATCAAATGTTTCTTTTTCACCTGGTTCAAGTTCAACTATCTCAGTTTCCGCTACCTCGCCATTTATTATAAGATCAACTTCAGCCTCGCCTTCTTCATCACCAACGTTCTCCACAGTAAATCCAATCTCTACCCCAGCAGGTGTTTCATCTACTTTTATCTCTTCTTCCGCATCCAGTTCTGTTATCTGAAAATCCGGTCCTGGTTCTTCTTGTTCTGGATCCTCGTATGCAACTGCATAAAGGGATAAAGTATCTGTTCTGGCCTCGAATCTGTATCTTTCATCTGTCTCCTCGATGAACTCCGTTTCAAGATCTACCCATTCATCATCGTAGCGCTGTTTGATAACATTCTCTGGCCCCACATCCAGGGAATCAGTCCTCACATTGAAGGTGACATAGACATCATCAACCTCACCCTCAACATGCATCTCTGAAAAAGATATCTGGTTGTCAAAAGTGTTTATATCAAGATCGTCTCTATTCACATTTGATACATTCAAGGAGATTTCAGTGTCGTTTTCTCCCACAGCAGATACTGCTTCAATAGATGAACTCACATTAAGCGTTTCCATTATCTCAAAATCTACCTTCTGATCTTTGAGTATTTCCCTTTCTGCACTGACCCAGCCAGTGTCTTCATCGTATTCGGCTTCCACCCTCACTTCTTCAAGTGGCTCGTCTTCTTCAGTATGGAGTTGGAATTGAAGAGGAGGATTACCACTGGTAGCCGTGGTGGT
>JALDAE010000060.1 GCA_022729335.1 Candidatus Nanoanaerosalina halalkaliphila | reverse complement strand
ACCAAGGATGTGATTAGAGAGATATGCCGAGGCTTTTTCATCCCTCAATTTTTTTGATGCTTTCTTGATGTTCTTTATATTTTCTTCATCTCTATGGAGCTGATTGTTATCGTCTTCCTCTGCTTCCAGGATTCCCGCAACGTTTTCAAGCCCCACAATTCTCTCCACATCTATACCTGCTTTCTCCATGACCTGTTCAAGGTCTTCGGGCTTGAACAAAAACGTGGAGGCAAAACTAGGTTCTTTATCAGATCCCTCGTAATGCTTTTTATCTATTTTCTGCCTCTCAAGCATGTCTTCGATGTTCTGGATAAGGACTTCATTGTTTTTAAGGATATTCATCTGTAAAACCGAATAAAAACCTATAACGGATACAAATACAGGACCACCTGGTTTTGCAACTCTGACAAGTTCTTTTGCAGCTTTTTCCCTCTCTTCCTTATCAAGAACATGTGAAAGAGGACCTCCAAGGCAAATAACAGCATCGAAAGTTTTTTTATCGAACTTCAAATCTCTTATATCTCCCTTGGAAATATCTACTTTGTTCAAAAGACCTCTTTCCTCGAGTTTTTCCTCTGCTATCTCCAGCTGTTTCCTGCTTATATCAATAAGCTTGACATCGTAACCTCTCTCTGCAAGCCAAACAGCGTACCTTCCCGAAGCTCCTCCAGCATCAAGCACTTTTCCACTTTCAGGAAGATGTTTTTCCAGGTAATGCACAGTGTTTGTGAATTCGAGGTTGTGGACAAAGTTCTGCTCGGCTCTCTACCATTCCTCGTGCCCAAGCTCGTCGTAATAATTTTCAGGGTCTATTCCCATGATTAACCAAAGATTGGCGACAATCATTTATAAACCAAACAAGGAATTCGAAGGAACTTAACATTCAAAAAAAGGGTATATGAAAGATCTGGTGTAAAAAAATTCTTAACAAAAAAACAATTTTTTTATTCAAGCAAACCTTTTGTTGAAATAGTTATGTCAATCTCGGTGGATAAAACGATGAAAAGTTTTAAATTTCTTAAATCTTCTTTCAAGACCTTTAGAAAATTAGATAGGGCCAAAATATTTTCTATTACAATTTTGGCGTTATTTTTGGTTTTTACAGGTTGTTTAACCGATGAAACAACCGAATATACACATTCGGAAAACAATGAAATTATTGAACTGACCGAGGAAGAAAAAGCGGAGGTTTGCTGGATAGCACTGAACCAGGTCGAAAAAGAGTTTTGTGGAAAATAATATGAACCCGAAACAGGAGAGGTTTCTGATTTTCCAGAAAATGAGGATTTTGTTAGCTGCATGAGTCACGACTGTGGTATAGACATACAGCACGAAAATGGAGAAATTCATGTGGATGGTTTAAACGAACAAGAGGTCGTGGATCTTGACGATCTATCAAATATAGAGGACAGGGATTTTAGTTGCTGGGAAGATTTCGAGGATTACTACACCACCAGGGAGTCCTGCCCGATCTTTGAGAGAAATATGGTTTTGGAGGAAAAAGACATAGATTTTCTGGAAGTGGAATGCATGGAGGATTTTGTTGGGATAACTTTTGAGAACTCAGGAACACGGGAAATTGAGGTTACATACCTTGATGTTTATATCTGAGAAGAAGAACCAAGAGATTTTGTTGAGTTTCACGGTTTACAACCTGAGGATGAAGACAGAGAAGATGAATTTGTAGAGCCCGGTGAAGAAGTAAAGGTATCGACCGAAATCACCGAACAAGATACTCAGAAAAGGATACAGGACGGTGAAATGTACAAATTGACGGTTAGACTTGGTGAAACCGGAATTAAGTATACCAAAACCTGCAAGGGAGGATGACCCGGTAGAAGTAACCAAGAGTATAATCTATTTAATTTTTTGATAAGAAAACTGTCACAGCAATGAAGGAGAACATTATTTACCTCTTTTTGTTACCACTTTTATTTTTGGCATTATCCGGTATAGTCTTTAATCTTTCTGGCGACTATAATGGTGTGACTGGGTTTATAACCGCTGAAAAAGATTACAGAATTGCTGCCTGTCCTACATTTCACTACAAACTTGAAGAACTTGAAAAAAACGGTTTTGAAGTTGTGAGAACTGACTCAACAGCTGATAACATCAGAAAGCTTTCTGAAAAAACCATTGATGCTTTTATATCGGGCAGGGCACTGAGACCTGGTGAACCCGACTTCCGATCAGAGGTTGTTGGAGAGGGTTTTTCCTTTATTTTTTCTGAGAGAATTGATGTAACTGTGGAGCAGCTGAATTACGTTGACGTTGTTTTTTACACCGATCAAGATCCCGGAAAAGTGATTGAAACCTTTGGATTTGTGGAAGAAGAGAACATTGAGGTAACTGACAGCGTTTATGAGAAACTTGATGAGGGGATTGTGATTACGTCAGTGGAGAACACGGATTATTCGAGTTCAGGGATGGTTAATGTTTACAATGAGGATGGAAAAAGAGTAAGACAGTCGAGAACGCCGGTTCTTTATTTTAGGGAAGACGCTAAAGAGGTTAAAGAGGTTTTTTAGGATTATATCACAATTCTAAGTTATTTCTTTTATCTCTTCCATTAGTTCTTCGTATCGGTTTTCCAGACAGTGATCTCCTCCCTCAATGTTGATTATCTTTTTTTCAGTTGCTTTTAAATTTTTGAAGAACTCGATGGATTTTTCAACCGATATCGCTTCCTCCGCAGTACCGTTGAAAAGATAAAGTTCGCTTTCAATCTTTTTGGATATTTCTTCTTTTCTAAAAAACTTTTCTTTAAGCGGTGGTGAAATCAGAAATGTTTTATCGACAAAGTCTCTGTTGTAAAGTGCTTTAAGTGTTGCTGTACCGCCTATGATGAAACCGAAAACCAGTAATTCCTCATATTCTTTTTT
>JALDAE010000058.1 GCA_022729335.1 Candidatus Nanoanaerosalina halalkaliphila | reverse complement strand
GAGGACTCTGAGGACGCTGATAATATTTATGTTCTTGTTGATGATGCTGAAACACCTTTAATCAGGTTAGAGCCTAATTAATAAAGAGGGGGTGTTTCTGATTTCTATCTCAGGTATTTTTTCCAGAGAGTTTAATTTACAAATCCTATTTAAAAGTCGGTTTTCATTTATTTATTATGTCTGAAAAACACGGTGTTCCCGCACTGCTATCTGTTTTTGTTCCCGGTCTAGGTCAGCTGGTGAAGGGAGATATTCTGAAAGGACTGGTTTTTATGTTTTTGTTTGTTTTATTACCTGTATTGCTTATGGGAGGAGTTATCGCAAGAAGTCCTGTATTATCAAGAATATCCTTTTTGGCAGCACCTGTCCTTTATGTTTACAATATTTACGATGCCTACAACAACTAGATAAACGCTTTTTTCAAGTATTTTTCAATTAATTTTTGTTTGGAAACATAGAATAGTTTTAATATTTCACTTGTTTTTTCATTAACGTGGTATCCATGGATGATAAAATTGCTGAAAAAGTTAATGATATTAAGGAAAAGTTTATCAATAAACACGGGGAGAAAGCCTATCAAGAAATCGAGGAAAAATATGTCGAGGGAGAAATAGATAAATTTTTGAGCTATGAAGGCGCCAGTGACCTGATCGAGGAACTCCGGGAAAAGATGTGACCTCCCGGTTTTTTCCTTCTTTTTTTATTTCGAATTGTACGGGATAACCTGTCGTTGAGGTATAAGTTTTAAATAGTAGTAGTGTTATTACTTATGTATGACAACACATTATGGTATTGGTCTGGTGGATGATCAAGACCTTCACAAAGGAGAATACTTCAGCGAAAGCACTGATTTCGACGTTGAGAAAGACAAAAGTTCTGACGTTAAGATTATAACGGATGGCTACCATGATGGAAACCTGATAATGAAAAACAAGAAAAGAAAATTTGACAATGCTGTCTATGAATCATTTATGCTAGATCTATGGAACAACATACTTGATATTTATTCCGAGGAAAACGAAATGGAGCTTATAGCACCTGAATCAAAAGACCTGATTTACGATTTCGAAGATAGTAATTCCACACTTATTATGGACTACTGCCCTGGAAAACCTCTAAAAAAGGTTTCGAACGGCAAGAGTAACAAGAGTAATTTCCTAAATTATGATGTCAACAAGCCAGAGATAGCTTCTTACTATGTCGGTGTTCTCGACAAAATAAAGGAATCGGAAGAACTACTTCATACTGATTACGATGGAAGGCATGTGCTTTTTTATGACAATCAGGTAAATGGTCGGAGATCATTGTCGGTGATAGATGTTGAGAACTCCAGGTTTGCAGATGATCCAGAAAAAGTAAGGCAGGAAAGCAGGGATATGAGAGAAATACTTGATAAACATTTTCCCAACGTCAGAGAAGAATTTTACGACATGGGATATAATTCAGTTGATGGTCTTTACTGTAGAGAAGATGTACTTGAAGAAACCCAGGTGGAATACAATGAGAAGTTCAAAAAGGACGGAAAATCCGAAGTCAAGGTGGATCCTTTCGATGGAAAGGTACTGCACTGATCACGGCAACTTCGGAGATTAACTTTTTCTTCCTGGTTTACGCCCTCTCTTTTTGGAGTTAAAACGTCTTTTTCCTTTGTTTTTCTTTGTACCGGCCTTTCTGTTACCCGAACTTCCACGGGGTTTTCTGGCTTTATTTTTTTCAGCATGTTTCTGTGGTTTCCTTTTTTCAGGGTATTTGGGAGGCTTCCTGTACCTGTACTTTTTCCAGTAAACAAAAACTCCTCCGAGTATTGCTGCTATCCCAAAAATAACCAATATCGCAGTTAAAGCCATTGAACGGGTTTCCCGTTCTTTAGGTACTGGTTCTTTATTTCTATACTGTTTTATTGCCTGCTTTGCAAGCTCCATCGCCTCCTCGTATTCACCTGACTCCATACGATCCTGAGCTCTCAACAAGGTATCGTAACCAGGTTCAGACTCGTTTATCATGTTTTTCGTATTTGTTATGAGAGTTTCTGCTTCTTCTTCCAGTGTTCTGCCCTCATGTAATTCTATAGCTTCTGATGCAAGTTTATTAGCTCTTCCATAATCTTCCATCTCTATAGCTTCTTCAGCTTCCTCTATTTTATCATGTTCAGGATAGTAATCCTCAACGATTTCTCTTGCCTCTTCAACTGTTTCAAGGTATTCCTCGAAATAAGGGGTTAACTCGGTGTCGCCCTCAATAACCAGATCTATTTTTTTATCTTCTTTCTCGATGTCACCTCTCCAACCCTCAAAGAACCATCCGTCCTCTGGTTTTGCCTCCAGGGAAGCTTTAGAGTTCAACAGATAGTCATGTGTACCTGCTTCCGGTTCCGTGGTTCCCTCACCGACCGGTTCACCTATTTTTAATTCAAAGAGCTCGTTGAAACTCGCCTGGATAGTTTTATCCTCGTCCACATGCACCTCTGTTTTTTCTTCATCTCCTTCTATATCACCGCTCCACTCGTCAAAAACAAAGCCTTCTTCCGGTGAAGCTTCAATATCCAGGGTCACCTCATTATTTAGAACGTATACCTCCTCAACTCTATCCTTTACATCATATTTTTCATCGGTTTCGAGTTCGACACCACTGTATTCCACGGATACATATCCTTGATTTACAGGATATTCAATTTTTAGTTCGTATTCTTCTGGAGGGGGAGGCGGAGATCTATCGGAAGTATCGGTTTCTTCATCTTCTTCTTCAGTTTCTTCATCATCGGAGGTGCTCACGAAGTTAGCTTTTACATACTTGTCAGAGTCCATGGGAAAACTTATATCGCTCGCTGATAAATCGTAGTCTCCGGTCCAACCATCGAATTCGAAACCTGTATCAGGATACGCCACTAGATCAACTACTGTATCCGGTTCGTAACTTTCTTTATCAGGGTAAACATCCACGGAACCCTCTCCTTCTTTATCTATGTCCAGGCTGTATCTTTTTTCCACGAAGTTCGTGGTTAACTCCTTGTTTCCATCCATATATAGCTCTATCTCTTTTTCTTCACTTTCCCTGTCTCCGGTCCAGTTTTTGAAGTTCCAGTGTTTTCCTGGTTTGGCTGTCAGGTTCACCTCTGTTTC
>JALDAE010000039.1 GCA_022729335.1 Candidatus Nanoanaerosalina halalkaliphila | reverse complement strand
GTTCTTGATCAAATATGTAATATTTTTTAGGAATTGAATTTCTCAAGGAAAGGAGAAACTCGCTCTCTCTATTTTGTTATCCGGTATTTACAACAAAAGTTTTATTTCCTCATTCGAATAATCCATTTATAGGTTTTAAAAGATGTACAAGGGGCTTGCAGTAGTTTTCAGCTTTTATTTCCTCGGCGAGATCATTGCCGAGGTAGGTAGTTTGCCGGTACCGGGCAATGTATTAGGGATGACTTTTCTTTTCTTGGCTCTTGTTGGAGGTGTTATCGACCTTGAGGATGTCGAAAAAGAGTCCGAATTCTTTGTCAGGAACATGAGCATAATGTTTGTGCCTCCAGGTGTTGGAGTGATGGTTTATTTCGATCTTTTGAAAGAAGAAATTCTGCCGATTGTCGGCGCACTTTTCATAGGTTTCGTTATTACCGTAGGGGTGACCGGTAAAGTCGTGGAGGTGTTAAGATGAACCCTCTGGGAATTTTTTTGACTGTGCTGGTGTTTTTCGTGTTTAACAGGGTTTACAAGAAGAAGGGTGAAAAGTTTTACCTGAACCCTGTTTTGTTCTCTATAGTTGCTATCATATTTATTCTTTATTTTGCGGGTGTTGAGTACGAGACCTACAATGAGAGCGCTCAAATCATAAGTTTCTTCCTGGGCCCTGGAGTTGTCAGCCTTGCAATACCTCTCTACAAGAGAAGGAAAAAGATAGTGGAGTACTGGTTCGAGATATCGGTTGGTGTTGTAGTTGGAGGTTTGACCGCTGTGCTGAGCGCTTTTTTCATCGCTTACTTTCTTGGTGGAAGCGAATCTCTTCTGATAAGTATCTCTCCGAAAAGCGTCACAACAGCTGTTGCCATAAGTTTGAGTGAACAGATAGGAGGAATACCTTCATTGACAGCGATACTCGTTATTATAACAGGTATACTAGGTAACTCCCTGGGAGTTGTTATGCTGAACGTTTTCAGGGTGAAGGATCCTGTCGCCAGAGGTCTTGCGATGGGAGTTTCGTCACACGTCTTGGGAACTTCAAGGATAATGGAAGAGGACAAAACAAGTGGAGCTGTAAGCGGACTAGGTATGGCTCTGAACGGGATTTTCACGTCTTTTATACTGTACTATATCATCCAGTTAATCATGTCTATTTGATTTTCCTGGGGAAAACTTGGGATAAACAGTTATCTTTATAAAGAATATTTTTCCAAATCTTTTCATGCCCCTAGAACTATTCTTTTTCCCGTTCGTAGTCCTTTTCGGACTACTTTCGTCGCTTGTGGCCCTTGTAGTTATTATCTACGCTATATACGATGTTCTGGTTAATCAGAAACACCTTCCCAGCGAAGAAAAAGTGATCTGGATCATTTTCATAATTTTACTGAACTTTCTAGGAGCAGTAATTTACTTGATAGTTGCAAGAACTGATAATCTAGGTATACTTGACTTTGAAGACGATCTTTCAGAGCTTGAAAAACTTAAAGACCTGAAAGACAAGGACGCAATTACTGATGAAGAGTACACGAAGATGAAGGAAAAGATTCTGGAGGACTACGAGTAGTTTTTCTGAGGTTTGTTAAAAGTTCAATTTCTGGTTGTCGGATACAGTTATTTGAATTTAGGAAGATGTAAAAAATTGAGAGAAAGCTGAAAAGGTTCTTAAAGCTTTCCAGAATTTTTAACCATTATTCAGGATTTTCTGAACCTATATGTTATGGACACGGAAGTTCATTCAAAATCAGGGGCTGTTGTGAGGAAAGATATTTAGGTTTTATTCAATTTCCTCCTATCATGTCCGTTGCCTTTTTAATTGCCTGTCCTGGTGAGTACTTGTTTGTTTCCAATTCAACTCCAAGGAATTCTGCTGTTTCCCGTGCTTTTTTCATGGTATTGTTTCTAATCATTCCTAGAATCCTGCCTGAGCTCTTGTGGAAGTTGTAAGTTATCCCGTTTTCCATTTCTACCATTGCAATTCTCTGTAGTCTTCTGCCTCTACCTGACCCTCCAAATCTTTCGTTGTAGATCACTTTTTCTATATCATCAAGTTTGTGTGTTGCTTTCTCTCTTCCACGGATTAGGGAGAAAGTTTTGTACTTGAAAACGTTTCTGTTTTTGTCGAAAGAACAGCTGATCTTGTTCCATAGACCTATAGATAACAGACCCATCGCTATAAATGAAAGTCCGATCAGTGTCTCGGGAGAGGTAACCGGGTTCTCCGAAATAACCAAATAGGTTCCAAAAATACCTATCAATATGCTAATTGTCCCAGGAAGGATTAGCTTGATGTTGTAGTAATTTATTTCTAGCTCCCTTCTTCCGGTCATATACAAAAAAATCTTCTTGCCGGCATAAAAAAATATTTATTAAATTTTCAGGTTGAAATACTTTCTATCCCGTTATTTCAGGTTAGAAGCAGTTAATCTTCTTTGAATGGTTCTGTAGGGCTGACTGCAACTTCATCCAGATCCAAATCCTCTGTGTCCAGCTTTTTATTGAGGAATTCTGAGACCTGAACCGCTTTCTTCCTTGTTACATCCATTCTTATGGATGTTCCGCCTCCTCCACTGCTGTCGTGTATTCTGAATGTATCTCCGTTCTCAAATTCGACTTCTGCCACCTTTAAAATATGTCCACCTATCATCTGATTTCTTATCTTGTAATTTACTTTCTTGATATTGCTCAGCCTTCTGTTTTCTGTTTCTATACCACCTATCACTCTGAAAGACCAGTATCTGAACTTATCATTAACTTTGTCGAACTCTATTTTCTCCATTTTTGTGTACAGGACACCCCATAAGCCGATAAAGATCGGTATTATCGATAGATGAGGTCTCCAATTAGTTACGGAGTACGTATTGATTAGAATATAGTACAGAATTATCCCTATTATTAGGGAAGCCAGACCAATGATGATTTTTGAAACATTGTAGTTTTTTACCTCCAGTTTTTGCCTTCTATCCATAATTCATCATTGTTTTGATCGATAAAAAAATTATTTATCTCTTCTCTAAATTTCATTTTATAGTACGCAGACTTATTTGCTGCTTAAAAAGTCAGTACTCTGTCATTTTCTGAGACTACTTCATACATATCTTGCATAGTAGATACAGGACAGATTTTGGATCCTTCTTTCTTTCTCAAATCCAGGCATGTTCCACAGGCATGTATACTTCCTCCGTTTTCTGAAAACTCCGCCATTTTTTGTTTTATCTCAAATTCCTCTGTATCAAGGTTTTCGGCCTCAACTCCTTTTCCCAGCAGAAATATCTCGACATCATCTCCATTTTTCAATGAATAGTTTCCGAACCTGAAGGCGTTCCAGACTGTTTCGGGGTCATTTGAGCTTATTATTATACCTAAGTTCATTTAGCATCCTCCTACACCAATTTTTCCCAGTATGGTTTAATATTCTTTTGTAAACAGCAATTTGAACATTGATCTGGTTCAAGAGAGAAAGAAAGTATTTCGAAAGAGTTTTGGGCCAGAGAGTAAATTTAGAAGAGGAACTGTATTTTAACTATCATAAAGTAGTGGAATATATAATGTTTGGTTTGTTTTTTTAGAGTATGACCAAAGACAAATCCTGCGAGGTGGATCTGTTTGGTCACCATATGCACAGTGTGTCCTCATCCTATAATTCCAATAAAAAATTTAAGGAGTCCTTTGACTACGACAATATTCAGGAGTTTCTGGATGATTTTTACCAGGAGAAGGAAGAGCTTCCGGAAGGCAATCATTTTGTCGACTATTTTGAGATAAGGAAAAAAGTCCCGGAAAGTATCAATCTTGTGATGAATGATACAACCCATGAAGTAAATGAAGATCGGTCCTATGATGAACTGTACAGAAAAGTCAAGGAAGAGGGAGGCGAGTTCAGAAAGTTCGATAAACACATTTATTTTGAAATAGATGATAAAGAAGCCGTCGTGATCAATTCAGCTGAAGTAGGAGTCGGGAACCACGGTCATGATGAGAGCCACTTCACCGTCACAGGTCTGGAGATGGGATACGAGGAATACGACACCTTCACCATGGATGAACTTTCGGATTTTGCAAAAGAGGCCGAGATTACCTCTGTAGCTCATCAGTATCTACCATTGTTTCATACTGGTAAAGAAGTATTGTACGAATTCCTCGAGGAGACGAAGAAAAAAGACTTTAGAGCGGGTATTAATTATTCGACCGGTTATTTCAAACTCGGGAACAAGCTGGCAAGGGGAGAAATCCAGAAATACAATCCTTTAAACGGTTTTTTTGATAGATTTTCGGACAAACTGCCCGATTTTCTGGTTGAGCAGTTAAGAGTTGAGAAAGATATTGTTGAGCTCGCTGAAGAATACGACCTTCCACTTATACCTGAAATAGATGCTCACTCGATAATTCCGGAAAAGTTCCAGGGTGCCGGGGTTCTAAAAGAAAGCGTGATGGAGGATTTCAAGGAAGGAAAGTTCCCTGCTGATGAATTACTTGAAACAGATGTTCTTGATTACGGTAACAAGGAGATATCTGTTTTTGAGTTTATCAGGATGTACTCGGATGTTTTTCCTGGATGGAATTATGAGAAAGGAAACAAGAAAGGTATCAAGGAAAAAATTCTCTCACCGGTTTTCAACTACTATCCTCAAGAACACAAGGAGGACTTTGAAAAATCGATTAAATCTCTGGAAGAAATGGATGTGGAGGAAATAAAAGAGAACAGTTATCCTCTAGTCAAAGGAAAATAAACAACTTAAGTTCCTATATGATCAGGAAGAACACGCAATTTTTTGTAACTAGAAATGTTTGCAACAGGGTAAATACCTAGCTGAGTATCTGCGTAAACAGATTTTAAAAAATAACAAATTCTGCTAAAGCATTTCCCAGGACTTTTATTTCCTTTTTTGAGTTTTGAAACATTTATTTTATCGTAATTTATGTTTAAATGGTTTAAAAATAACATCAAGACTTCTTTAGGCTTGTAGATACCCCTTTCAAGCTTTTTTCTTAGACAATTTTTTCTTTAAGCTCCCAGAACTTCTGTCTGAGCTCTTCCTCGAACTCGTCGATTTCCCGATCATCTAAACCTTTCTTAAGTTCTGGGAACGCCCATAGAGGTTTTATATGGGATAAAAATCTGTATAAATCACCTAAATTTTCAAAATCTTCATCTATATTTATCTCGGAACTGTAACCTTTCTTGAAGAGATTTACAACTTTTTTGTCTTTTATTTTTTCCCCAAGAAGCGATCGAAAAGCAGACTTGGCGTTGTAGTAGTCGTACGCCGGATCGCCCGAGACAGCTCCACCCCAGTCAAGCACAGCCTCTACACCTCTGTCGACAATTATATTTTGTGGAGAGAAATCCTGGTGGATAAGAACAGGATTCCTTGTGATTTCACCGGGTTTATGTTTCTTGATAGTTCTCTCTATAACAGGTACAAGATCCTCAAACCTGAAACCCTGCATACCGTCAAGCCTTTCCTCGATTATTTCATACAGGAAATCTCCCCAGTTTTCTCTCTCTTTTACTCTGATTGCTCCTTTTCCCGATTCTAGAAATCCGTAGTTCTTGAATTCACTTTCTCTATGAAGGTTTCCAAGGATCTCTCCGGTTTCCTGGATCAAATCATCTAGTTTTTTGTTTGTTTCAACTAGCTCATATCCTTCAATGTATTCCTGGATGAAGAAAGGGTGTTTATAGTTTTCACAAGTTAGATCTATTTTTTCAACCGAAGGTACAGGTACACTGGTTTTTTTCGTTACGTGTCTCTGTACATGGGGTTCGTTCATGAATCCTTCCTCGAAGTAGTCGTTGGTACAGATCTTCAAGATCTTTTTTTCACCGTCCACTCCAACTATATAGGTAGAGTTTACGGCTCCAAAGCTTTTTTCGTAAACTTCGACATCTTCTCCTCCGTACAAGTTTTTTAACAGTCCTTCGACCTCATCAAATGACAGTTCTTCGGGCATTTCAACATTAAGAAAAATCTATTTCAGACTTTTTCTATCTAATGGAGAGAAAGATTCGAGGATCACTTTTTTTATAGGTAAGGTTTTTTAGATACAAAGACCAACTTTTTCTGGAGGGAGAAATAGAGAATAATCGTGATGAAGGTGTTGCAGATGCAACAAGTATCGGGGTAGGTATTAGAGGAGGCGCCGGTAAACATACCACAAGGACATTTATTGAGCCTGGTGATGTCTACGAGTTCAGTTTTGAGTGGGAAACCTCCGAGGAAGATATTGGAAGCCATACAGCCTTTGTGAGCGCAAAAGGCTCTGAGAAAGAAAGAGAGATAGAGGTCAGAGAAGGATAATTTTTGACTAGGTTCTTCGGATTCTTGAAGGGTTTAACGGGTTTTGCTGACTGATAATTTATGTTCTTGGTTTATTTTCAGCCAAAAATTTTTTTATCCACTTTTTCGCCCATTGTTTTTCTTTTCCTGACCTCTATCTCTCTTTCTTTCTCAGAGCCTTTTGCGCTCACAAAGGCTGTAT
>JALDAE010000056.1 GCA_022729335.1 Candidatus Nanoanaerosalina halalkaliphila | reverse complement strand
AATAAAACCTTTTCCATCGGTTCTGAATTACGGAACCATAAAAAGTCAAGAAAAAACTCCTCTGTATTAGATTAATAACAGTTTAGTCCAAGATTTTTTACAGGAAAAATACCCCTTTAGCTCAGTCTGGATAGAGCGCGACCCTGCGGAGAATAAAAAAAGTGGAGAGGTCGAGGTCCCGGGTTCAACTCCCGGAAGGGGTGTCTCATCTCCAAGAAATTTCCACTAGATGGTTTCTCTCTTCCTGATCAGCTGGGCGATATTCGAATACATAACTTCCGCTTTCCAGTTCACGTACCAGTGTCTCACCCTCCTCAACTAGATACTCCTCAAGAAACACGTGATCATCGATCTCGGTGTCGACTTCATTCACAGCCAGATAAACATCATGGCCCATGTTGTTGGTGAATATGACCGGTCCGTCGATATTTTCGAGCTCTTCAAAAGGTTCTGTTTCAATCACTTGACCGTTATACTCATGTGAATCGTCTTCCTCCAGAGTTATTTCATGTTCGAACTCTCCTGAAGGTACTGTACCCGGTACATTGCCAGTATGAGCAAGTAAACCGATAACAACCGCAATTACTACAACCGCTACCAAAGGAATAATGATTTTCTTTTTCATATACAGTTTTTAGTAGATGGCTATTTATTAAATTATTTTTTAACAAACTGTCACTGTTCTGAAAATATCGATAATTAAAGGAGTTCGAACTTTTTTCTAAAACTAGCTATCCGTTATTCATCCAAAAATCATGGTTAACAAAATATTGAGAAACGAGAAAAAATTAATCGTTAAAAAGTTAAAATAAAGGGAGAAACCCTACAAGGATGGTTTACTCCCAGACAACGTCTAATACGTGGATATTGTCTTCTTCATCTTGATCTACCGGCCTGTACTCAAAGATGTATCTTCCACCCTCAAACTCAAAAGATATTGTATCTCCATCGGAAATTACCTGTTCATCATAAAGAACTAACTCTTCGGTTTCAAAATCGAACTCGTAAGTTACAAAGTATATTTCATGACCTAACTCGTTTGTGTGATGAACAGGACCTGTAACTTCACTCATTACCTCATAAATTCCATCATCTCCAGGAGGGGAAAACGTTTCAATATTTTCAAACCTTTCAGTTACTTCTGTATTGAGTTCTCTTCCATTGTACTCTTTATAGTCTTCTTCGATAAGAGTTATTTCGTGTTCATAAGTTTCTTCTGTTACTTGTTCCTCTATTTCTTGCTCAGAATCTACCTCTCCATCGTTCATCGTGTTTGTGTATACAAAAAATCCGCTGGCAAAAATGATTATAAGGGCCGTAATCAAAGGTATCAATATTTTCTTCTGCATATAATAAATACAGTTGAGATGGTTTATAAAACTAAAAGAAGAATTTTATTTAAAAAATTAGTTATATAATCTATCAAGTCTTTTATCTGTTCCAAAAGTCCTTTTTTTGATGTTAACCATTTCTCTGAACCTTTTTGTACCGTAAAAATCCGGTTCTTCATCCATTTTATCTATGAACTCCTCATCCATTATTGAAAGAAATTCTTCAAAACCGTATTCCTCCTTGATCTCTCCTCCCTGGTATACCGTAACTGGCACATCTTCTTCGATACCTATCCCGACAACCTCTCTGTCAATACACGTACTTTTTTCTCCACCTGTGTCAACCGGTAAATAACCATCCGGAATTTCCCTGTGGTTCTCCAGAACAGCTTCGATACTTGATTTATCAGGTTTCTCAATAAGACCTGCCTGAAAGCTGTACATCTCTCCGTTTAATTCATAAGAAACATCGAAGCTATGGTTTGGAACTACAAGCCTCGAACTTTCTGGTTTAAAATCGTATTCCTTGTCTTCAATAACACCTTCATCCTTCAGATCCTTTACCTCTTCTCTTATGTATCTCTCGACCAACTTATTCATTTCTTCGTTCCTGTAGTCCGGAACAGAAATTTCTTCTTTTTCCTTGGAAACAAAAACAGGGTTCTTGTTGAGGTTTACCAGCAACAGATCATGCCAGCTCAGTTCATCGTATTTCTCAATAGTTCCTGAACTTATATCAAGTTTCCCGGGATCTTTTTCCGCTTCGAAACTGTTTCTTGGCACGATTATTTCCCTGCGCCCTGATGGTTTATAGCTAACCACGTTTACACCTCCACCCTCAAAACCCTTCAGTGCGTTGTATCCGGGTACAATATCTACCTCAAAGTCATCTATGTTCCTGATGATCTGGTTCTTGGATTTTTCAAGCCTGTTTTTCAATACGTCAGAATCCACCAGTTTTTCGGCCTCTAGTTCGCTTAAATTATTTTCTATTTCTCGCATTTCGATGGCAGGAACCTGGTTTCTCTTGTTAAGAACTGTGCAGCGAAAAGCATCCCTGTATTCTCTCCTTTTTTTGCGATCGTTGTTTTTTATTTTTACATTATGGATGCTGTAAGCCACCAGAACCACAAGTATAAATTAGTTCCGGGAGTTTTTATTACTTTGTATTACTAAGTTCCCTATAGAAAAAATTTCCCTCAGTACTCTATACCTTTCCTGTCCACCAGACCCTTGTTGTAAGGATGTTTCTCGTTTTTTATCCTTGAAATATAGTCGGCTTTTTCTTTTACCATGTTGTGGGTGTGTCGACCTGTCAAAACGATTTCTAAGTCATCTCTTTTTTCCTCTAGCATATCCCTGATATCCCTATATGTCAATCTGTAGTCCTGATTGTTCTGGGAAAAAACCGGAACGTTTAGTAGTTCATCCGCTATGACCATATCGTATTTTTCTTCTGCTTCGCTGACTTCCTCAAAACTTTTCTTCATGAAATCGACCTGTTTCTGGTTCATACCTTCCTCTATATTGACAAAGGAACTGTAGTCCTGGCAGTGGTAGTCCAGATTGTTTAATTTTTCAAGAAATCTTGCTTCACCTGTGCTTCTGCTCTTCATGAATTGCACGTATTTTACGTTGAGGTTTTGGCCGAGTGCTCTTATTGCCATTCCTACGGATGCAGAAGTCTTTCCCTTGCCTTTTCCATAGATAATGTGTACATTTCCTTCTTGTTCTTTTTCTTTCTTTATCCTTGAAATATAGTCGGCTTTTTCCTTGAGCTTCTCTGTTGTCTCTCGCCCTGTCACAACCATCTCGGTGTCACCGCTTTTCTCCTCAAGCATTTCACCGACATCCCCGTAGTTCAATCCAACATTGCTTTTTTTCATGGAAACAGGTATTAAGCTAAGCAGATCATCTGCGATAACAATGTCGTACCTATCATCAACATCAGTAACCTCCTTGAAACTTCTCAACAATTTGTCGTACTGTTCCTGATCCACGACTTCTTCTTTTTCGACATGCGAGCTTTGATCTCCACTGTAATAATCCACTCCATCAATTTTTTCCAGTATTTTTTCCTCCCCTGTTTTTCCGTTTTTCATGAATTGCACGTATTTTACGTTGAGGTTTTGGCCGAGTGCTCTTATTGCCATTCCTACGGATGCAGAAGTCTTTCCCTTGCCTTT
>JALDAE010000012.1 GCA_022729335.1 Candidatus Nanoanaerosalina halalkaliphila | reverse complement strand
GTGGTTTCCGGAGAGGTCGAGCCACCTGCGAATCCTCTGGTTGTGCCTCAGTTCTGCGTGAGGTTCAACGATATAGAGAACGTCGGTATAACAGGCAGACATTTCACAGGTTTTGTCATGGTCGGTCAGCACGCCTTCACAGCTCCGGATGAATACGATCAAGATAAATACTTTGAAGACATGCTGGACTGGGTTCTAGAGGGAATGGGAATACCCAAGGAAAAACTTGTTCTACACGAGGATTCATGGGGAGGTGGAGGAAACCTGGGAGCATGCATGGAGTTTTTCGTGGACGGACTTGAGCTATTCAACCAGGTATACATGTTTTACGAGATAGATGATTCCGAAAGAGGCTATTCCGAGCTAAATACAAAGGTACTTGACATGGGGATGGGACTGGAAAGAATAGTCTGGATCACGCAGGGTTCCGAGACATGTTACGAGGCCAACATGGAAAAGGTGGTCGAGAAGCTTTACGAGGAAACGGGCGTACAGCCGGACAGAGATATCTGGAAGAAGTTTCTGCCTTACTCGGGTCTTCTAAACCTTGACGAGGTGGAAGACATAGAGGAAACATGGGAAGAAATAGCACGGGAAATAGATATAGAAAAAGAAGAGCTCAAAAACGAGGTAAAACCTGCTGCAGCCCTCTATTCGATAGCCGACCATTCAAGAAGTCTCTTGTTTGCATTGAGCGACAAGATACTTCCCTCCAACAGCGGCGAACAACACTCTCTAAGAGTTATTGCCAGGAGAAGTTTTGACTTTATCGACAAGTACAACTGGGATCTGGACCTGAAGGACGTGATGGAGTGGCACGCAGAGGAGATGGAGGAAATATTCCCGGAGCTAAAGCAGAACATCGAACACGTCAAGGACATAATAGAGGAGGAGAGAAGAAAGTACGAAAAGATGGTGGAGAAGGCCGAAAAAATTGTTTCGAAAATGGATGAAGAAGTTGTTACGGAAAAAAGAATGCTTGAACTCTACGACTCGGAGGGCATATCACCCGAGATGATCAAAAGAATGGGGATGAAGGTTGAAACAGGAAAAGATTTCTATTCAAAGGTTTCGGAGAGGCACGAGGAGGAAAAAGAGGATGAAACAGGTAAAAAAGATTCTCTGAACGTTGAAGGTTTGCAGGAGACTGATACGCTTTACTACGATGACGAGGAAAAGCTTGAGTTTGTTTCAAAGGTCGAGAAAATAGTTGAGAGAGATGGCGTTTACCACGTCGTTCTTGACGGGACGTATTTCTATCCCACCGGTGGAGGTCAGCTGCACGACATAGGCTCCATAAAAGGTTCCGAGGTCACCAAGGTATTCAAGCAGGGCAAAGTTATTCTGCACCGTATTAAAGGTGAACCCGATTTTGAGGAGGGTGAAGAAGTATCCGCAAGCATAGACCGAGAAAGAAGAACTCTTTTGATGCAGCACCACTCCGCAACCCATCTGATAAATGCTGCTGCAAAGGAATTGCTGGGTCAGCACGTTATGCAGGCGGGTGCAAAGAAGACCGAGGAAAAGGCAAGGCTTGATATAACCCATTACAGAAAAATTTCGAAAGAAGAACTGGAAAAAATCCAGGAAAGGGTGAACGAGTGGATAGAAAAAGGACTGGAAGTCGAAAAAGAGGTGCTGAAGAAATCCGAGGCCGAGTCGAGGTACGGCTTCTCGATCTACCAGGGAGGAGTTCCCCCGGGAAACAGTTTGAGACTTGTCAAGGTAGGTGACGAGATGGATGTCGAGGCCTGCGGAGGAACACATGTAAGCAACACATCCGAGATAGAGAAAGTTGTTCTTGTGGATTCTTCAAAGGTTCAGGACGGCATAATAAGACTTGAATACAAGGCAGGGAAAGCTGCCGAGGAGTTCGAAGAGGAGAGAAGAGGGCTTGTTGAGGAGCTTGAGAGATGGATCGACCTGGAAGGTTACAGCCTGGAGGACGTATCAGAAATATTTGATGTTCCTGTAAGCGAGCTTTCCGGAGTTATCGAAAGATTCGTGGATGAATGGCAGGAACAAAAAGAAGAGATTGACGAACTGATATCCATGGTGGACGAAGAAACAGATATTAGTTACGAAAAACAGCCAAGAGACCCTGAAAAGCTTTTCAATCAGTGGAAAAAACAGAAGAAAGATATCAAAAGCCTGGAGAAGATGTACGAGGAAAGCATCAAACAAGAGATCCTGGAGGAAGACGGAGATCTTATCTACAGGGAGGTTCCTCTTGAAGACGTCGGAGCTTTGATCAGGATCTGCCAGGACATCACCAGACAGCAGGAGAGTGCTTCAGTTGTTCTTAAGGGAGAAAACGCTGTTATTGGCTGTAAGGGAGATAAATCAGAGAAAGATGTGAGTGAAAAAGTTGAGGATCTTGCCGAGGTGGTTCAGGACCACGGCAACCTCGTGAAAGGTTTCAAACTCAAATAAAGCTTTTAGTGCTCTACCATTTCAAGCGCTGTCCTCTGAAGGTTTTTAAGGACGCTGTTCTTGACATGTATTTTTTCCATCTTTTCCTCGCCCAGGTTCATAAGTCCCTGTACCGTGAGAACGTCTTCCTTGGATAGCTCGGTTCTGACGTGTTTTGGAGGTCTGAGTATGGTCACGGGGTATGCTCTATTTCTTTCAACTAGGTCATCAAGACTGTAGTTTTCGTTGGAGTACTTCCAAGCTGTCATCCTTATGTTCTTGCATTCAGCATATCTCTTTGCATGGTCGGACAGCTTTGTGTTTACTATCACCCATGCCTCGTCAGCACTTACAGAGTTCTTCAGACCGTGTTCGTGACCTCTTCTCAGATCCTCGACCCTTGCAAACTGCCTCATGGGTATGTCAAGTCCTGTGTAACGGTGGTGATGGTAGTGGTGTTTGCACTCAACCATGTACGTAACTCCATGCTGTTCTGCAACCACATCTATCTCGTGCTCGATGCATTCCCCCCTGGGCTTTGGCCTTGGCGACCACTCGGCATCGAAACCGTCCTGCCTTAAAACCTTGGTGATGTATTTCTCGAACTCCGCGTAGTTGGGGTTGAGCTCGGCTATGGCCTCCCTGAGACGAAATCTAAGGGCAAGTATCTCGTCCCTCTTCTTCATCTCGCTGTAAACGATCGAATGCAGCTTTCGTGTAGTTATAGAATCCCAGGCTCTTTCAAAAACCCTTGTCTCTATTTCATCCGCTGTATTCTCGTCAAACCCTGCTCTCTTACATGACCTTTTAATATGCTGGGCGCTGTAATCTTTCAGCCCTCCGTGAACATCTTTTACCTTCATGTCAGTATTTTTGTGCCCGTTGCTTAAATCTTTTTTAGGAGGATTCCGGAGTATCAAAAACCTTTATATCTTTTTGTTCACATAAACAAAAACGGTGGTGATCGTGATCAGAAGAAAAAAAGACCCCTTCAAGGATCTAAATGATAAGATGTCGAAGATGTTCGAGAACATGATGGATCAAAGTTTTAACACCTACTTCGCCCAGCTACCTGTAGACATAAGAGAAACGGACGAAGAAATAATTGCAGAGGCCGACATGCCCGGAGTAGACAAGGACAACATCAAGGTAAAGGTGAAAGACAGAACACTCCATATAGCAGCACAGGGAAACAGAGAGGTAAAAGAAGAAGGCAAAAATTATGTCAGGCATGAAAGAAGTTCAAAAAGTTACTCGAGGACGGTCGATTTGCCCGAACCAGTGAAATCAGAAAGCGCAAAAGCCAAGTACGAGAACGGAGTTCTCAGGGTAGAGATGGAGAAAAAAGAAAAGAGCAGCGACTACAATGTGGAGGTGGAGTGAACAGTAACTTTCCATTCTTTTTTTATTCTAGAAACACTCAGGCTCGCTTTTCTCGTGCAGTATCTTTTCAGGTAACTTGAACTCATGAGATTTAACTTTAACTACCTTTCTACCTGTGATTCCGTTCAGAGAACCCGGCATTACCGTTAGATGGTTCTTTGAGGATGAGAACTCTTGATCGATCGGGAACCTTTCGGCTAGCTTCGAGACCATAACATCTCTCTGATGACCTTCTATCTCGAATCCATCGGCATCAAGGACATGGATAACAAATTCTCTTCCAGCAAAAAATGCCTCAACATAATCAAAGTTTCTTTTCATGAACTTTCTGAGCTGGTTTGCTTTTTCCGCGGTCTCCTCGAAACACTTCTCACAGAAAGTTTTGTCCACCAATCTCTTGCCGCTGTTTCTCTCCCTGGTCCGGCGGCACCTCTTGCACTCGACTTGGTCCGGTGTCACACAAAACACCAGCTGTTTGCCGGAGGGTTTCTCCCAGATTGAATTCGTCTGTCGCGGATCTTGGTCATAGATCCTTGTATCGTAGTAGAGAGTCTCCGGACTGTATCTCCTTACCTTCCCTATAAGCTGATCGAAATCATTATACTCCCTGAGATATACCGTCTTGCCAAGATACTCCTTGAACTTCCTCCTGTACCTTGTCGTCTCCGTACCCACGTCGAGAGCGAGAATCGGTCTCTCCCACCTGTAGTTCAACCTCTTTATCTTGGGTATATCGAACTCTTCTTCGTAAAATTTTTCTCTCTCTTTCAGAGTGGGAGTTGTTATCCCCTCTGGAAAAAAACGCTCCATGTAACATAAATTAGTCGTGGATGTAAAAATTGTTTCGGTCATCCGGTAGTCAAAACGTTTTTCTAGGAAAGGTTGAAAAAGGATGTCGCGAAATTAAAGACTGGTGTCTTTATGTGGAACATTACTAAAGAAATAATCCTGCACCTTTCGGACCAGCTTGGTATACTGAGCATTATAGGATCGGGTATAGGTGGAGCGAGCCTTGCCACACTTTTGATAGAGGGTTCTAGTTTCCCAAGCCTTGAATCCGTTCTACTGGTTATCGGTTTAGGCCTGATAATCCTGGATTACTTCGTAGTTTTTCCGGATCAGGAGGAAGAAATATAAAAGACGGGTGTGATTTATTGACCATGACAGGGTTTTATCGCCAATCATGATAGTTGGTGCCGGCTTTCTTTCTAGTCTTAACTTTGTCGAAAAATTTCTTTCAAGAGGTTTCTATGCAGATTTTTCTTTGGAAAAAATTAGAGGTGAATCGAAATGCTAAGTATGGATAAATTTAGAGAAAATATAGAAGAGATCAAAAAATCCGAAAAAAGAAGAGGTAAAAACCTTGAAAGGGTGGATAAAGTCCTCGAACTGGACAAGAGATGGAGGGAGACACTTCAGAAAGAGGAAGATCTTAGAAAGGAGAGAAACGAGGTGTCCGAAGAGATAGCCGAGCTGAAAAAAGAAGGAAAAGACGCTGAAGACAAGATCCAGAGGATGCAGGAAGTTAAAAAGAAGATCTCGGAGTTGAACGACAGGCAGGAAGAACTGAAGAAAAAGAGGGACGAGGAAAGATATCAGGTGGGTAACATACTCCACGAATCCGTTCCGGACGGCGAGGACGAGGACGAAAACGTCGAGGTCAAAACCTGGGAACCCGAGGAAGGCAAAAAAACGGATGCCGAGCTTGCGGCTGATGTACTGGAGGAAAACGATCTCGTCGATACCGAAAAAGGTGCTGAGATAGCAGGTGAAAGAGGTTACTATCTGAAGAACGACCTGGTTAAGCTTAACTGGGCTCTACAGCAGTTTGCAATGGATCTTTTAATAGAAAAAGAATACATCCCTATGCAGACACCTTTCATGATGAACAGGAAATACATAGAGGCAGCAGCCGAGCTGGAAGATTTTCATGAGCAGCTTTACAAGTTCAGCAGATCAGACAGATACCTGATAGCTACCTCGGAACAGACACTTGCTACCTACCATTACGACGAGATTTTGCAGCCGGATGAACTTCCGAAGAAATACGCAGGTTTCTCGACAAACTTCAGAAGAGAGGCCGGCAAACACGGAAAGCAGACAAGAGGTATCTGGAGGATTCACCAGTTCGAAAAGGTGGAGCAGTACATTTTCTGCAAACCTGAGAACTCCTGGGAATACCACGAGAAACTACTTCAAAACGCAGAGGAAGTCATGAAAAAACTAAACCTGCCTTACAGAGTAGTCAATGTCTGTACAGGAGACATGAACGATAATGCCGCCAAAAAATACGACATAGAGGTCTGGAGGCCTCCACTTGGAGAGTACGGAGAGGTTGTTTCCTGCTCTAACTGTACGGATTACCAGGCAAGAAAGGTAAAGGCCAGAATGAGGCAGCCGGAAGAAAACAAGACAGTTCATACGCTGAACGCTACAGCCTGTGCAACTCAGAGAGTGATGACAGCGATAGTCGAGAACAACCAGACAGAGAAAGGAATCAAGATCCCGGAAGTCCTTGTGGAATACATGGGAGGTCAGGAGTACATAGAGACCTGACCTAACTCCCTATTTTTTTATAGACTAGAGAGCCTGATTAAGTGATTTTGCTGGTCAAGAACTGCTCTAGTCCGGTTTTTAAGATATTTGAATTGTTCACTAGTACTCTTCAAGGAGTTCTTGATCATATATCAAAACAATCATCTCATCATCATAATCTTCTCTCAGTGTGTACGTCTGATGAGGCATTATTCGTATTACGCCTTCCTCTGGTTTCGCTTCTAAATCGCGTAATCCACCAATAACGACTCTACCATCTTCGGTAAGATCTTTAGGATTGTACAAATTACCTCTTCCATCGGAAATACGTTTCCAGCCATCGTAAGTTTCACTTATCAGGCGATAGCCAAGAGGCATATCATCAAAATCGCCTGTAGCTATTCCAAAAACATTCTGTAATTTGCCACCACCGAATTCATTTTCTCCGTGTTTGCTTGTCCCGTAACCGTACATCAACTGCTCATCTAAATCGATCAAAAGATAATCCTCGACATATTGGAGTACTATTTCAGGTTCAGGTTCTTTGGGGTCAACTAAGGATTCTAAAGTTTGGTTACAGAGATCACCAGTCATATCTAAATTATTGACTTTCTGAAAAGTTTTCAACGTGTATTCAGTCCTAGATTCTAAAGTACCGTCAACCGTACCAGCATCATAACCGTAATTATTTAGCAAGTTCTGGACGTGACGGATTTTATTTCTTTCAATTTCGTTATCTATTGATTGTCGCGAAACTTCTTTTAGAAATTTGTTGTCATCGAGCTCGTTGAATATTTTGTTGATCTCTTCTTCCTCAGCATATCCGTCAGCTTCTCCGTACACAAAGTCGCCTAATTTGTCCAGTATTTGATTGGTCTTTTCGGCAAAGATCTCCTTGTCTTCACCGCTCTCAGTTGCCTCTCCACTTGTGTGCATCTCGGCTAAACGCTCGAAACCTATTTCGTATCTTTCCATCGGGTAAAAACCTCTCTCCTCCTCACCCTCTATTATAAAATTATATAGGTCGACAACCATCTCCTCCTTTTCCTCTGAAACATGTTTATCAATGTATTCATCCAGAGAGATAGCGTCTTCGGTTTCTCTTCTTTCCTGTAGATACCTCACAGTAGGTATTTCGTCATTATTTGCGGCCTGTAAAGTATTATTCAATACATCAGCTTCACCGAACAGGCTTGGCATAGCTGTTATAGCAAGAAGTGTCCCTCCTAAAACAGCTCCTTTTCCAATGCTCTTCAGTTTTCCAGCGTATTCAGGAACGTTCTCTTTAAAATCATCAATATAATTTTTTATCATCATAAAGTAATCAAGTATTAGAATATTTAAATGATTTACTCAGGTGTTTCTCATTTCTCAATAATTTCTCTTTTTTCTTCTGTTTCTCTGATTTTACCCATCTATTTTGCTCCAATTTCGATTAAATATATGTGTCTCCATGCATATTTGATTTAATCTATCAATTCCTTATTTTTGTCTTTAATTCATGTTTATTCATAGTTTAAGAGAGTTATACCTTGTTTGTATAGATATTACCGAAATAAATTTAATTTTAAGTCATTAAAACATGTTTAAGTGGTGAAAATGGAATATAAAGAGGATAAATCCGGTTTGGATTTGGACACTGCAAACAAGCTTTCAATGGGAAACGGTTCCTTTGTATCGTACTCAATCAGCAGGTATTTCGAGGACAAAACCTCTGTCGAAGAAATGTATGGGGAAGAACTTGAAGTTGAAGATATGGAACCAGGATACATGGAGAAGCTTTCCGCTTTCGGCAAGTCTGTGAAAGATATTCTTGGGGAGTAAACATTTATCCCCAGTATCTTGATTTTCTAATTATCCTAAGAGAAAAGTTTTTGGTTTTGCTTGGTTCTAAATTACCCAAAAATTTACATAATACTAGCCAAACTATTCTTAATCATGATAAAAAGAATCGCAGAAGATATACTGGAAAAAACTGAAGGTATAGAGTCTATATACTTCGGCGGAAGTAGAGCTTATGGAAGCGAAAAAGAAGGATCAGACTGGGATTTATTCGGTATAGTGAATGAAGACTATGATTTTGGAAAGGAAAGCCATCTCAATAGAGAGCTCTCAGATAGTTATGATCGAGAGATTAATTTCAGAGGTATAAGTCTGGAGGAACTGAATGGAGGAGAACAGAAAGGTGTTTTGACACGTCACATACCATTAAATGTAATTTTGAAATCCTTCAGGTTTTGGGATCATCTGACAGGTAAAAAATACAGTCTAGAAGACTTCAAGCTCGATCCGGCGACTGATGAGCAGGAAAAAAAGTTCTATCTGAACAGGATAACAAAGTACAGAGAAGAGGCTGAGAAAGGAGATATACCTTTCCTGTTTGAAGACTATGTGAAGACAGTTCTTCTTTTGATAGGGGTTAGACAGGTTATGGATAACAAGGATTACACCATGGATTATGAAAGAATAGGAAAGAGAAGTGAAGGTGATGAAAAGGAGCTTGCCAGTATGTGTATGAGATACCGGAAAACAGGTGATATAGACAAAGACAAGTTCTTTGAGAAACTGGACTATTATCTTTCCTGTCTTGATCAAAAATCCTAATTTCAAAAACCAAAAGTTTTTTAAAGGACAATACTAATAAGTAACAACAGTGGTAAAATGACTGGAGAATATGCTTTAGAAAATGAGCAGTACAGTATAGAGGACCTTATTGAAGAGCATGTGGATTATAGAAATCTCTTCGAAGAAGAGCATATTGACGAAAGTACTTACAATGAGATAAAAGAAACTCTAAACGGATATATAGAACACCATGAAGAAAAAATAGATGAATACAGTGGATCAAAACTTTACCATGGATTTACAACCGGTGGTCTTCTTGCCACTTTTGCTATGGAAGCATCCCATTTAATGGGAGGCTCCTTCAATTTCGATGACTGGAGAACAGTAATTCCATTAGGAGCAGGACTAGCAATTGATGCAGCAAGAGATTTAAAAGATACCTACAAGAAAAGAAAACACACTGAAAAAGTGAATGATCTAAAAGATCAGAAATTAGAGCTTTACGAACTGGCTGAAGAGTACCTGGAATAAGGTCCTCTCTCTTTTTTCCTTTTTTAACCTCCCTTTATTATTTAAAATTGAGTTCTTCTTTCAATAATTAATGCCGAAGATTTTGCTTGTCGCGGAAAAGCCTAGTGTAGCCGGTAAATTAGCTCAGGCTCTTGGAGATTACTCAGTAGAAGAAAATTACGGAGTTACAAATTATATTCTGGAAACCGAAAAAGGTGAAATAATAATTTCCCCTGCAGTGGGTCACATGTACAGCCTAGAGCAGAAAGGAGATGGCTGGGACTACCCCATGTTCGATGTCGAATGGGTTCCCGCACACGAAAAAGATGACTCCTCCAGTTACGTCAAAAAATACGTTAACAACATGAAAAAGATGGCGGAAAAAGCAGATGCGTTCATCAACGGATGCGACTTTGATATAGAGGGTTCCGTGATAGGCTATACTTCCATTAAATTCGCCTGTGATGGAGATGAGGAAAACATACAGAGGATGAAGTTCTCAACCCTTACGCCTTCAGACCTGAGAGATGCTTTCAACAATCTTAACGAATTCGATTCAGGTCAGACAGAGGCAGGTATTACAAGACACGTTCTTGACTGGTATTACGGGATAAACCTTTCAAGAGCTCTTATAAATGCTGTTAAATCTCAGAACAGGTACAAAAGCCTTTCCACAGGAAGGGTTCAGGGACCTGCACTGAAGATACTAGCGGACAGGGAAAGAGAAATACAGGAGTTCGAGCCAGAGGATTACTGGGAGATCTACCTGTACTCCAAGGGACTCGAGGCAAAGCATGTGGAGGGCAAGTTCTGGGAGGAAGAAAAAGCCGACAAAGTCATGGAAAAATGCTCCGACAGGGACGCCAAGGTAGTTGACGTAAATAGAAGGAAATACAAGCACAATCCGCCCGTACCTTTCAACCTGACAGGTCTGCAGAAATCAGCTTACCGGCAGTTCAACATCTCTCCAAAACAGACACAGCAGATCGCTCACAACCTTTACGAGCAGTCACTAATATCTTATCCAAGGACAAGCTCGCAGAAGCTTCCTGCCAAGATAGGGTACAAGTCGATTCTTTCAAAGCTAAAAAAACAGGACAAGTACTCGAAGCTAGCGTCCAAGGTACTTAACAAGAAAAAAATAACACCGAGGAACGGAAAGAAAAAAGACGAGGCTCACCCCGCAATACATCCAACAGGACTGTCACCCGGAAAAGGGCTTTCAAAACAGGAGAGAAAGGTTTACGATCTCGTGGTCAAGAGGTTCTTCGCAACTTTCGGCAAGCCCGCAATAAGACAGAGCCTGAAGATAAAACTTGATATAAAGGAAGAAAAGTTCGATGCAAAGGGTAAAAAAACTCTGAAGAAGAACTGGTACAAGCTATACGAACCTTATGTGAACACCAAGGAAATAAATCTGCCTGACCTGAAGAAAGGACAAAAAATAGATGTCGAAAAACTCGAAAAAGAAGATAAAGAGACTCAGCCACCTAAAAGATACACCCAGAGCTCCCTTGTATCAAAACTTGAAAAGAAAGGACTCGGTACAAAAGCCACAAGGGCACAAATAGTTGATTCCCTTTACAACAGGAAATATATCAAGGATAGCTCTCTGAAAGTCACGGATCTCGGTCTTGCGGTGGTCGAATCGCTAGAGGAGAACTGCCCCGAAATTTTGTCACCCGAACTAACAAGAGAGTTCGAGGAAGAGATGGATGCTATAAGAGACGGAAAGAAAACAAGGGATGACGTTCTCAAGAAAGCAGAGAAAAGCCTGAGAGAGATACTTGAAAAGTTCAAAAACAAGGAAGACGATATAGGTAAAGGCCTTGTAGAGGCTGTAGATGAGCAGAGAAGAAAAGAGAACGAACTGGGTACCTGTCCTGAATGTGAAGATGTTCTAAAGATAATAAGGACCAAAAACGGTCGTTTCGTAGGTTGTGGCGGATACCCTGATTGCGATAACTCGTTCCCACTACCCAGAGAAGGAAAGATAAAGGGTCTGAAGAACGAATGCGACGAGTGCGGTCTTCCGAGAATAAAGGTTTCGAGGAAGGGCAGGAAACCGTACTACATGTGCATAGATCCTGACTGCCCGACAAAAGACGACTGGGACTGATAACTATTAAACAAGTTCTTTAGCAGTTTCCCTGTATATCTTTCTAAGCTCCCTGATTTTATCCGTGCTGCAGTACTCGTCTTTCATGTGAGCTGTTTCCTCCTCCGGACCTATCTCCACAACAGGGATGTTCTCCGCGGAAAAAAACCTGGCATCGGAAGAACCGCCCGAAAAACTTCTATCCGGCTTTTTGCCCGTTATCTTCCCTACTACCTGTTCGACTTTTTCAAGGAACTTCTCATCATCCAGGGTCACGGGTTTGCCCATCTCTCGAACCTCGACTCTGTATTCCACACCTGTTTCTTCCATAGCTTCTTCGATGTCTTTTCTGATTGTCTCAGGTTTCATTGAAGGAACTGTTCTGACATCCATCTCTATCTCTACTTTGCCAGGTATTGAATTGGTACCTCCTGCAGTACTTACATTGGTGACCGGCCAGGTCGGTTCCTCAAGGTTTTCGGGTTTTTCATAGGTCAGCTCCACGTTTTTCAGCTTTTCAAGTACTTCAGGAAGCTTTTCAAGGATATTATCAACCTTTTCAGGTCTGGAAGAATGAACTGATTCACCTTCAATTATTATTGTGGGCCAAACAACTCCTCTCATACCTACCTGTATATCGAGTCCTGTTGGTTCACCTATAACCGCGTATTTTATCTTTTCACCGTGCATTTCGAGAAGTTTCTCGGTTCCATCAAATCCTCCTATCTCCTCGTCTCCTGTCACCATAAGAGAGGCTCCTCCTGAAAACTCTGGGTCTCTGAAAATATCTATGTAAGCCATTACCTCGGCTGCAAGACCTGATTTCATATCGGAGGCTCCTCTGCCGTAAATCTTTCCCTCCACGATTTCAGGTTGAAAAGGTTTTCTGGTCCAGTCCCCGTTGGAGCAAACAGTGTCTATATGTCCGTTAAAACATATCTTATCTTCTCCTCCGAACTCCGAGTAAAGGCTGTATACGCCGTTTTCCTGGATTATCTCGGAATCGATACCTTGTTCCTCAAGAACGTTTTTCAAAAACACCAGCGGCTCTTTTTCCTCCAGAGGAGACACTGTTTCGAACCCTAAAAGCTTCTTTGCCAGCTCTACTGAATCATCCATTTTTTATCTGTACCTCTTTACACCCTTGTTTTTTCCATAGCTGCGTCCAGACCCTTGTTCCTGTAGGTCTCTGCAAATTCTTTTGAGAAGCTTCCTTTTTCAAGGTACTCCTCCATCTTTTCCCTGTACTCTTCGGCGTATTTCTCCCTGTCTTCCTCGGTAATCCTTTCCTCTCCGTCATAGGCTGCTTCTTTCACACCTTCTTCAAGTATGTCAAGGACACCTCTTTCCATTTCTCTTCCTTTCCATACGTCTCTGACAGTTAAATCTTCAGATATCTCGTATTCAAGTCCTTCTTCGGCTATCCCCTGTCTTATCTTTTCGGCGTGTTCCTCCTTCAATCCAATCTCGTCGGCAAGTTCTTGAACTTCATCCCATTTCATGTAGAACGCTCCCTGTGTATCTATGGCTTCTTTTATCCTTGGACTGTTACCGAAATCCCTTGATTCAAAGGCTCCTATGTCGTATCTTGGCCGGAAGGAGGGCCATACACCGGAACTATGAGCTATGAAGTGACCCCAGAGTTCATCAGTGAATTCTTCATCGGCCTTATCTGTATAATCCGCCTCCACAATTACTTCGTCTCCGTCTTCACCGTTTGTGCCCGGAAGGCTTACCAGTCCCTCGAACTTTCTGTCCTCTACAAAATCCTTGAAATCTATCACACCGTAGTCTTCGTGTCCTACCCTGACGTTGATGCTTGTATCGGGATCTATCTGTTCATGTTTCTCCCCGTATTTTTCGTAAAGAGATCTTTCATCTCCCTTAACTTTGAGTTCGTCAGCGGGTACTCCCGCGGAGAACTGGAACTTTTTTGATGCAAGAGCATCCGTCATGTCCTCCAGATCCTCGACTTCTGATAGTTCAGGTATGTAACCGAACTTGGACGTTCCCTCATTATCAACGTATTCCGAATCTCCAAGTCCTATCTCATATGCGTCGTCTCTGCCCATGTGCTTGACAAGTTCTCCGTCCTCGTCAAGTACAGGAGATGACATGAACGGGGCATACATCAGAGGTGACAGGGCCGGAGCACCTATTTTCCCATTTCCGGTGAACTCTTTCACCATCTCGTCCACGTCTCCGTCGTACTTTGGAGCCATCGTCAGCTGTATTGAGTCAGTTCCCCCAATAGCCATGACCTTTGGCCCGTGAGACTTTATATGGTCGTAATACCTTCTTTTCTGTGTCATGTAGTCCTCAAAGTTCTCAAGGTTTTCCTCTCCGTTTTCAAAGTTTTTCCGGTTGTAGAAACCTTCTACTTCATCCAGCATCATCTCGGGTACATGTCCGACCCTGTAAAGATCGGTGTTATCAGGTATCGCCATCTTTTCTATCTTGTCCATCATCTCTCTTTCATTGTGAGCAGCTTCAAGACCTATATTTACGCCTGTTGCTTTCTCCAGTTCGTTAGAAAGATCGTAGCTTATCTCGGCGACAACATTGTCGTAGGACTCCGGAAAAAATCCTTCATCAGGAAAGAAACCGTCGATATTTTTCAGTTCTTCTTCAAAGTACTCATCATTCACATGAGCCATCACAGGAGTGTCTTCCCAGGGAGAGTCCTCCTCGTACTTCAGATTTATACCGGGGAGGTTGCCCAGGTTTTCAAGGGTCTGCTGATACAGATCTCTTTCGATGCTCTTATACTCACTGTCAAGATGAGCCAGTTCTTCTTCAACTCCCATGGCCTTTGTTTCCTGGTTTTCAAAGTTTTTTCTTGCTTTCTCCGTCAGTTTTTGCCGGGCTTCTTTCCATTTCATTTTTCACACCTTGGTCTAATTGAGTCTTTGTTCATAATCCGGGGACCTGCAAAGACAAATAAAAAGCAGATCCCCTTTCTTTACAGGATAAAGAGAATAATCAGGAATACCTGGATGAAGCTGGCCGAATCCTCCTGAATGTTAACCAAAGAGCCAGCTCCGGTTTTCATAATCTGTAAATAATGTAGGATAGTATTTATAAATCAAACGTTATGGCCAAAATAGTTAAATATTTGTTAACTAACTTTTGAGTCTTGGTACTGCCACACATTGTTTTGAGTAACCGGGGACGATTTTGGTTAAATTTATATGGCGCTCGACCAATTTCTTTTATAGGTGTGGAAAATATGAACAGGCTAGAAACAGGGATAGAAGGTTTTGACAAACTAATCGAAGGTGGATTTCCCGAGGGCTCAGTAGTTCTGGTTTCCGGAGGACCGGGATCAGGAAAAACAACTTTCTCTTCCCAGTACATATGGGAGGGATTGAAGAAAGGAGAAACATGCGTTTATATAACAACCGAAGAATCCCCGGAGGACATAAAAGAAGATGTCAAAGAATTCGGTTTCGATTTTGAGAAACACGAAGGCGAAAACCTTCACATGGCTTACATGGACCCTACGGATTCAGCAGAATTTATCTTAAATGATATTAACGAATTAGTTCAGGAAAAAAGCCCTGAAAGAACTGTTATCGACTCGCTCAGCGTACTGGGAAGTCGGTGGGAAAAAGGAAACAAGCTGCGTTCCAATATATCCAACACGATAAAATTCCTGAGGGAGAACTCCACCACAGCAATAATAACTGCCGAAAAACAGGGTGACGTCGAGAACAAGTTTTCAAAATACGGCATAGCGGAGTTCGTTGCCGACGGAGTAGTACTTCTGGAATACATTTCCATAGGACAGGAAGCCTTTGGAAACCTGGAGATCAGAAAGCTCAGAAGGACCGACATTGAAAAAGGCAAATACGAAACCATTATAGAAAACGACGGAATTAAAATAGGAGATCAGACTCTCAACATGAAGTAAAATGAAAAAAACCTTTCTCTTCAAACTCCTGGCAACCAAAAAACTCGTATTCGAAGACGGAAAAATATCTCTTGGAGTCACGGACTACAATCTACTCCCAACAATTTTCATAAGCTCCCTGACAGAGTACTTCCACTCAAGGGATGAGCTGGACAAGCTCTACCTGATCTCGTGGTTCTGGGGTTTCGACTGCGTCAAGTATGCTAACCAGACCCTGGGACTGGAGAGCACCGAGGAAGTATACAAGGTTGGAATGGATCTCGCTGCAAGCATGGGAATGGGAGTTTACGACACGAACAACTACTATCCGGGAAGATACACCAAGTTCAAGATAAAGGAAAATCCTTACCTGAGACATCTCAAGGTCGAGAAGTTCGATAAACCTGTCGATGTATTTACCTCCGGAGCTATGGCCGGCGGAGGATCGCTTGTACATGATAAAGTATGTCAGAACATCGAAACAAAATGTAAAGCAACCGGTTCAAGTGACTGTGAATTTATTACCGCAACAAGAGAAGAGCTTGAAGAAAGAGAGTTATGGGAAAAAGTCGAAGAACGTTACAGTGTCAGCGATTTTGTGGAGTTCCAGGAAGATATGTTCGAGAACTATACCAAACAAAACTCAGAGAAGTTTGTTGAAAGACTTATCGAACTGATAAACTACGAAAAATAAGTAAAAATTTATTTATAAGGACTTGTAATTGATTTATTTATGAACAAAAGAGAGATTATAGAAACATACAGGGATTTCCTGCCCGAAAATGTCAGCAGGATGGAGTCAAATATTGAAAGAGTGCCCGAGGATGTTGAGACCGCAGGAGTCAGCTCTATACTTGAAAATCCGGTCAAAAAATGGGAGGAAAAAAGAAAGTCTCTCCGTACACTACCCGCTGTAAATGTGTACAATGAAGTTCTGGATCATAAATTATCAAAAAGCACTGTTAGCTCACTTGCATGTCTTGATGCTTGGATAGGAGCTATGGACGATGAAATAGATACAAAAAATATTTCCAAAGATGAAAAGATCGCTCATGTCTGCAACACCGCTTTTTCAGGTAGCATAGGACTTGTGAACCTTCCGGAGGAACACATGGAAGAAATCAAAAAAACTCTTTTAACATATCTTACAGAGTTATTCCAGATTCCAAAGGTTGAAAAAGAGGTTTTAATCACTCTCAGAGATACAGAATCCTTAGAAAAAGAACTTGATACTGCCGTAAAATTTTATAACTACAGATCGATGGATATAGATGTATTTGCAAAGATACCAGGGTTAATTCATTGTTTGGACGAAGAAGACAGCGAAAAATTTGAGGATGTTGTAAGGGATCTGGAGATTTTTAGAGCGAGAGAGCTTATTCTAAAAGACATAAAAGACATTAAAAGAGACCTAAAGGATGAGGACTATACCGCAGCCATAATTCTGATGAAAAAATACGACAGCCACAAAAAAGTACATGAACGAATTAGGAAAATTTTAAACGCTTTCAGTTACTCTGAAAGATCTAAAAACAGTTACAGACAGGAACTTCAGGATTTGGAAATAAATTGCGATCTAGAGAAAGAAATCGAAAAAGGTTTTAAAAAAGTCAAAGAAGCCGATATAAACCTTTAAATTATCAAAGGATTTCTTCTTCAACTCCGTTCTCCGTATCCATCAGACCTTCCCTGCCAAGCCTAAAACTTTTACTCAATCCCTCGGGTCTCGATCTATGCTTTTTAAGTACAGCCTTTCTGGTGTTCTCGGAAACTTTTTCAAGCCTTACAAGGCATTTCGACCAGTAAGTCGGTACATCTCTTCCAACCATCGTTATATCATCGGTTTTAAAGGAACTGTAAACCTGATTGGTAACTATCACAGGAATATCTTTCTTTCTTGCTATTTTGGAAAGTATTGAAAGCTGTCTTGAAAGCTCTCGGTTTGATTCCGAAACTTCTTCCTGTAACTTGATACGGTAAAGAGCAACCAGAGAATCAACGATTATCATCTTTATGTTTTCCTGTTCCACCAGATCATCCAGCCTGGAAAAAGCCTGTTTCTGTTCTTCAAATGTTGCGGGTTCCATCATAACTAGATCTTCAAGATGTTCCTCCTCGTTCCCGTTCATCTGAAGAAACCGCTCAGCAGAGAAACCTCCCTCCGTGTCAATGTAAAGAGTGTTTTTTCCCTTGTCTATACACGAAGCAGCTGCCTGTATACATACATTGGTTTTACCAGTCCCAGAAGCCCCGTAGAAGTTGGTTATAATGCCATGTTCGACTCCGCCCTTGAGTAGTTCGTCGAGTGGCTGACATTCAAGGCTCGTCCGCTGGACTTTTTCCATATCTACCTGTTTTAAAACAGAGTTTTATTATCCTTTTTATTTTTAAGAAAAATTTTTTTGTTTAGGTACACAAAAATATTTAACTGTTCAACACCACCTTTAATACAATGTCTGAAAAAGGCGTGCTGTTCTCTTACGACACAAAAAGAGAAAAATTTGAATCCCTGTACGACCGAAACAAGTTTTACAGGGGGTTATTTGGATACAAACAGACTGTCAGGGAGAACGGCAAAGTTTACAGGTACGAGAAGAAAGGTCTTGTCAACAAGATGCCTCACATAAAAGTGGAGGACTCCGTGATTATAGTGCTAGAGGAAGATGCCGATTGCTTCAGAAAGTATCTGGAAAAGTGGGGAGAAAAGGTCAAGTATAGGACGTTCAAAGTTCTACTAAATAAGGAAGATATCAAGGAATTAAGGTTAAACGAGGAGCTCTAATTTATACTAAAGGTGTTAAAATATGTCAGATTCAAATAATTCATCAAATAACGGAGAAAAATCAAAACTGAGAGTAGGAGAAATTCCATCAGCCTTGCAGGAAGACATAGGTACAGGTATAGCAAGGATTGATTCCCAGGTGATGAAAAAAATCAAGGTGCAGGAAGGAGACTTCATCAAAATCAAAGGCGAACGTGAGACCGTTGCAAAAGTAGCCAGGAGTCTTCCTCAGGACGCCGGACTGGGAATAATCCGGATGGACGGATACATAAGAAAGAACGCAGGTACTTCTCTGGGAGAAAAAGTAGAAGTAACAAGAGCAGAGGTAAAAGAAGCCAAAAAAGTGGAGCTTGCACCGGCAGAAGAAGGAGTGATAATCCAGGTTTCCAATCCATCCATATTCAAAAGAGCTCTCATAGGAAGAGGTGTAACCAAAAACGATATCATAGTTCCTGGATCAGGCAGCCAACAAAACAGAAGAAGCTTTTTTGAAGACATGTTCGAACTTGATGATTTCTTCAAAAACTTCACGTCACAGACAAAACTAAGGGCGATAGCAACAAAACCAGAAGACCCTGTTGTCATTACTGAAAACACGGAGATAAAGGTAAACGAAAAAGAGACCGAGGTGAAAGAATCTGCCGGTCCAAAAGTACCTGAAGTTACCTACGAAGATATCGGAGGTCTGGACGACGAGATACAGAAAGTAAGGGAGATGATAGAACTTCCACTGAAACATCCCGAAGTATTCCAGCAGCTCGGAATAGATGCGCCTTCAGGAGTTTTGCTGCAGGGACCGCCAGGTACAGGTAAGACGCTTATCGCCAAGGCAGTTGCTAACGAGGCGAACACGAACTTCACATCCATAAAAGGACCTGAGATAATGTCCAAGTTCTACGGAGAATCCGAGAAAAAGCTCAGAGAGATATTCGAGGATGCCAGAGAGAACTCTCCCTCGATAATATTCATAGACGAACTTGATTCCCTGGCTCCTAAAAGAGAAGACGGACAGGGAGAAGTGGAGAGAAGAGTTGTTTCTCAGCTGCTTTCCCTGATGGACGGACTTGAAAACAGGGAAAACGTAATTGTTATAGCAGCGACCAACAGACCTGACGATATTGACGAGGCGCTGCGTAGACCCGGAAGGTTCGACCGTGAGATAGAGATAGGTGTTCCCGACAGGGACGGCAGAAAAGAAATACTTCAAATCCACGTGAGGAACATGCCTCTTGCGGATGATGTCGAGCTGGATCACATCGCCGACATCACACATGGATACGTGGGTGCTGATCTGGAAGCCATATGCAAGGAAGCCGCTATGACAACCCTCAGAAGGGTGTTACCAAGCATCGATCTGGAGGACGAAGAACTGAACGAGGAAATACTGGACAAACTGATAGTAACACAGGAAGACTTCAAAAACGGAATAAGACTGGTAGAACCATCCGCAATGAGAGAGATACTGGTCAAAACCCCGCAGGTATCATGGGATGACATTGGAGGACTAGAAGATGTCAAGGAACGGCTACAGGAGATGGTCGAGTGGCCTCTCAACAGGCCGGATGCATTCGAAAGGATGGGAATAGAGGTTCCCAAGGGAATACTCCTGTACGGTCTACCCGGTACAGGAAAAACCCTGCTTGCAAAGGCAGTAGCAAACGAATCACAGGCTAACTTCATATCCATAAAAGGGCCACAGGTATTTTCCAAGTGGGTTGGAGAATCGGAGAAGGCAATTAGGAAAATATTTTCCAAGGCAAGACAGGTCGCGCCATGCGTGATATTCATTGACGAGATAGACTCGATAGCTCCAAACAGAGGGAGTTCAATGGACGCCGGCTCAACTGACAGAGTTGTAAACCAGCTACTGACAGAACTAGACGGGATTGAATCACTGGAAGACGTTGTAGTTATTGCAGCTACAAACAGACCTGACCTGATAGATCCTGCAGTTCTTAGACCCGGAAGGCTTGACAGGCACGTCTACATACCTGTACCGGACGAAAAAACCAGGAAAAAGATTTTTGATGTCCACACACAGGATATGCCGCTTGCAGATGATGTGAATCTGGACAAACTATCAAAGATGACAGAGAACTATGTCGGATCCGACATCGCATCGATATGCAGGGAGGCAGGTATGAACGCGCTCAGAACAGACATCGAGTCCGACAATGTGGACATGGAGGATTTCAAAGACTCAGTTGAAGACACCGAGCCCTCGGCAGATGAAAAAGAGATCGAGAACTTCAGGGAAAAAGTCAAGAAGTTCGAAAGTTCAGGAGGTAAGAACGCGCCGGATTACTTCGGCTAACCTCTCTCCTTTTTTCTCTTATTTCGTGGTTATCTCCACACCTTCTTCTGTAACAATGAAAGTGTGCTCGTGCTGAGAGACCATTCCACCGTCTTTCTCTCTCAAAACTCCGTAGTCCTTCATAACTCCTTTCTTAACCATCTGGCTCATCGCAAGCTTGATCCTCGCCTTTGACTGATTCAGCCATCGAGTGGTAAATGGAAGGGTTCTGTAGTTATTTTTGACCTGTTTCAATATTTTTCTGGCGGTTCTGTTCCGCACGTTTCCACCCTGATACTTGTAAATGTTCCCTGATTTTCCATCAACTACTTTACCTGCTCCGTCAGTTGCAAAACACTCAACTGCGTACGCCTTGCCCTTCTCTATACTTTTGGAAGTAGTTGTCTCTATACATGGTATCCTTGTACCTGCGTGCTGTCTGTACTGTTCAAGGGTGTGGCCGCCAAGGTTTTGTATAGGTTTAAAACCTTTATCCTCTATCGTCTCTTGAGCCACTCTTCCGAGCTCACCAAGGCCTGTGCCTACTTCAGAAATTTCCAGACAGTTCTCGACAGCTTCCCTTGCAGCAGACAATAATTCCTCGTTTTTACCTGCCAGATCTACTGTGGAAGCCGTGTCACCTATATACCCATCGACATGAGCACCAACATCAACCTTCACTATGTCTGTATCGGAGAAAACTTTGTCGTCTTCTCGTTCAGGAGTGTAATGAGCTGCTTCCTGTTAATCTTTCTGTTGATCAGGAAGCAGCTCATTACACTCCTGAACGAGAAGACGAC